>CBFGVM010000004.1:0-33879 GCA_965652015.1 uncultured Alphaproteobacteria bacterium | reverse complement strand
GACATGAAGAAGCTCATCGCCTATTCCTCGGTGGCGCATATGGGTTTCGTCACCATGGGCATCTTCGCGGCTACCACCCAGGGGGTTGCGGGCGGCATCTTTCTGATGATCTCGCACGGCATTGTATCGGCAGCTCTGTTCCTTTGCGTGGGCGTAGTCTACGACCGAATGCATACACGCGAGATCGCAGCCTATGGCGGGCTCGTCAACCGTATGCCGCTCTATGCTGCCGCTTTCATGGTGTTCACGCTTGCCAATGTCGGGTTGCCGGGCACCACGGGTTTCGTCGGCGAATTCCTCACGCTGATCGGCACGTTCCGGGTCAATACCTGGGTGGCGACGCTAGCGACCACCGGCACCATCCTGTCGGCAGCCTACGCGCTGTGGCTCTACCGAAAGGTGATCTTCGGGCCGCTCGTCAAACCGAGTCTCGCGGCGATCAAGGACCTCGACTACCGCGAGATCATCACGCTCGGTCCGCTGGTCGTCCTTACAATTCTGTTCGGCATCTATCCCAAGCCCGTGCTCGAGCTTTCTGCCGCTTCGGTCGCGCAGCTGCTCGAGAACTACGAGCGTGCCATCGGGGCGGCCAAGACCGCTGCCCTGTTGGCGCATTGAAGGCCCGAGCTCCGCGATGACCAATCCGCTCGAAATCCCCGCGCTGCTCCCGGCCTTGCCGGAAATCGTGCTCGCGCTCGGCGCCATGCTGCTGCTGATGGTCGGCGTGTTCCGCCGCGAGCCGGCAACAAAGGGCATCGAGGGCGGGGCGGTCCTGCTGTTGCTGCTCACCGCTGCCATCGTCGTTTGGCTGCCCGCGGGCAAGCTCGTCACTTTCGACGGCAGTTTCGTCGTCGACAGCTTTGCCCGCTTCCTCAAGCTTCTGGCGCTCGCGGGATCGGCGGCGGCGATCGTGATGTCGTCGAACTACCTCGCGGTCGAGAAGCGCGGGACGTTCGAATATTCGATCCTAATCCTGCTCTCGACCGCCGGCATGATGATGCTCATCTCGGCAGCCGACCTGATTGCGCTCTATCTCGGGCTCGAGCTGATGAGCCTTGCGCTCTACGTAGTCGCAGCGATCGACCGCGACTCGGTGCGCTCGACCGAAGCGGGACTGAAATATTTCGTCCTCGGTGCGCTGTCGTCCGGCATGCTGCTTTACGGTGCTTCGCTGGTCTACGGCTTCACCGGCACCGTGAGCTTTGCCGGTATTGCCAAGGCGGCGGCCCAGGGAGGCACGAGCACGGCCAATCTCGGGCTGGTGTTCGGGCTCGTTTTCCTGTTCGCCGGCTTCTGCTTCAAGGTCTCGGCGGTCCCGTTCCATATGTGGACGCCCGACGTCTACGAGGGAGCGCCGACGCCGATCACCGCCTTCTTCGCCGCCGCACCCAAGGTCGCCGGCATCGCCATGTTCGTGCGCACCACCATCGTGGCGTTTCCCGGAATTTTGACGCAGTGGCAGCAGATCGTGGTTTTCGTCGCCATAGCCTCGATGGCACTCGGCTCTTTCGCGGCCATCGGCCAACGCAACATCAAGCGCCTGATGGCCTACTCATCCATCGGCCACATGGGATTCGCGCTGGTGGGGCTTGCCGCCGGGACAGCGGAAGGCGTCCAGGGCGTGCTTGTCTATATGGCGATTTACATCACCATGACGCTGGGGGCGTTCGCCTGCATCCTATCGATGCGGCGCGACGGACAGATGGTCGAAAATATTGCCGACCTCGCGGGGCTCGCCCGCACGAAACCCGCCATGGCGTTTTTCTTCGCCATGCTGTTGTTCTCGCTCGCGGGGATCCCACCGCTCGCGGGGTTTTTCGCCAAGTTCTACGTGTTCCTGGCGGCGATTAAGGCGGGGCTATTCACGCTCGCCGTGATCGGCGTGGTCACCAGCGTGGTTGGGGCTTACTACTATCTGGCAATCGTGAAGACGATGTACTTTGATGAGCCGGCCAAGGCATTCGAGCCGATGCCGCACGAACTCAAGGCCGTGCTCGCGGTCACCGGGCTGTTCAATCTTCTGTTCTTCGCTTATCCGAGCCCGTTGATCGAGGCGGCGGACGCGGCGGCAAAGTCGCTGTTCTGAATGACGCCTGACGTCGAATGAAACTCGAGCGCAGGGCGACCGCGGCGGGCGTGCGGCACATGGCGCACGAGGTGCTCGGCTCGACTAACACCGAGGCTTTGCGTCTGGCGGGCCAAGGCGAGCGCGGGCCGCTCTGGGTGACCGCCGACCGGCAGACCGCCGGGCGCGGTCGGCGCGGCCGCGCATGGATGTCGCCGGCGGGCAATCTCCACGCGAGCTTGTTGCTCACGGAGCCGGCGGCCGCCGAGCGTTGGCCGCAGCTTGCATTCGTCGCGGCGCTCGCGATCCACGATTCCGTCGTCGAGGTCGCGCCCGACCTCAAAGCGCTGCTGGCAATCAAATGGCCCAATGATCTTCTGCTCGCAATGGCAAAGGTCGCCGGTATCCTGATCGAAGCGGAGAGCGGTGTGAGCGCCGTTGCCGTCGGCGTCGGCATCAATTGCGCCTGGCATCCGGCGGACACCGATTTTCCCGCAACCGATCTCGCCGCCGCTGGCGCGCCGGTGTCGCCTGCCGCGCTGTTCACGGCGCTTTCTGTCAAGATGATGGGCCGGCTCGCGCAATGGAACGCCGGCCAGGGCTTTTCAACCATCCGCGCCGACTGGCTCGGCCGCGCCGCCGGTATGGGCGAAAACGTGCGGGTGCGTCTTGCCGAGGGCGAACTCGTCGGCCGTTTCGAGGCGCTCGACGACGCCGGCGGCCTCGTGCTGCGCTTGCCCGACGGCAATGCCACTACGATCGCCGCCGGCGACATATTCACAGAGTCTCCGCCTGATAAGGCCAGCTGACCAAACGCGATGATGCGTCCGTCCGATGAGCTCGTGTTTGCGCCGCTCGGCGGGGCCGGCGAGATCGGCATGAATCTAGCCATTTACGGCTTCGGCGACGAGCAGCGCAGGCAATGGCTCGCGGTCGATTTCGGAGTTGCCTTTGCCGACGATGCGCTGCCGGGCATCGACCTCATCATGCCGGACATCCGCTACCTCGTGGAGGAGCGGCGCAACCTTCTCGGGCTCGTGCTCACGCACGCGCATGAGGATCATTTCGGCGCGTTGCTCGATCTTTGGCCGCGGCTTGAGATCCCTGTCTACGCCACGTCGTTTACCGCGGCGCTCATCGAGGCCAAGCGGGCGGGCGAGCCGGGCTCGCCGGAGATCCCGCTGAACGTTGTACCGCTCGGCGGCCGATTCACGCTTGGGCCGTTCGACATCGAATTCGTGTCCATGGCCCATTCGATTCCGGAATCGAATGGCCTCATCATTCGCACGCCGGCGGGCGCGGTGCTCCATACCGGCGATTGGAAGATCGATCCGACGCCGGTCATCGGAGCGCCGACCGATGAAGCCAAGCTGCGTGCGCTCGGCAACGAGGGCTGTCTCGCGCTGATCGGCGACTCCACCAACGCGATCCGCGAGGGCCGTTCTCCCTCGGAGGCAGACGTTGCCAAATGTCTCGCCGAGCTCATCCGCAGCGCCCCGGCGCGCGTTGCGGTCACGACCTTTGCGTCGAATGTGGCGCGGATGCGAGCCGTCGCGCAGGCGGCAGCCGCGTGCGAGCGCGAGGTCGTCCTCATCGGGCGCGCCATGGAGCGCATCGCGCAGGTCGCGCGAGAGACCGGCTACCTCGACGGCATTCAGGATTTTCGTTCCGCCGAGGTGTACGGCCATTTGCCCCCCGACAAGGTGGTCGCGCTCTGTACCGGCAGCCAGGGCGAGCCGCGCGCCGCGCTCTCGCGCATCGCGCAGGACGATCATCCCGAAGTGGCGTTTTCGCGCGGCGATCGCGTGATCTTCTCCTCGCGGGCGATTCCCGGCAACGAGAAGGCGGTCATGCGGGTCATCAACGGTCTGGTCACCCAAGGCATCGAAGTCATCACCGATCGCACCCATCTCGTGCACGTCTCCGGGCATCCGCGGGTAAGCGAGCTGATCGATATGATCGGCTGGGTACGGCCGCAGATCCTCGTTCCGGTGCACGGCGAGGCGCTGCACATGGCCGAGCACGGTGAGGTGGCGCGCCGCGCGGGCGTCGGCAGGGTGATTCTGTGCCGCGACGGGGAACTGCTGCGGTTGGCGCCGGGTGATGCGGGAAAGATCGACGAGGTGCCGGCTGGACGGCTCTACCGCGATGGCTCCTTGGTGGTCAGCGCAGATGAGCGCACCGTCGCCGACCGCCGTCGACTGGGGTTTGCCGGAATGGTCTCGGTTGCGCTCGCCGTGAGCGAGCGCGGCGAGTTGATGTGCCACCCTCACGTGATGCTCACTGGTGTTCCCGAAGCCGACAGGCAGGGACACAGGATCGAGGACGTCGCCTATGACGCGGCAGTACAGGCATTCGAGTCGATGCCGCGGGGGCGTCGACGCGACCCTGACGCCGTCGCCGAGGCGATACGGAGTGCGGTGCGCGCGGCGCTCAGTGGCGTTTGGAACAAGAAGCCCACATGTCACGTGCATGTGCTCGAGGTTTGATGCGTGGGCGCTATGTGGGTGTGCTGCAGAGCACCGAGTTTGCCGGTGCTCGCGCACGGGATGTGGCGGCCGGCGAGTAACTGAGCCAGATAAGAAGGAGTGCAGGAGACGACCATGATCGGACGGCTCAATCATGTGGCGATTGCGGTGCGCGACATCGCCAAGGCTGCTGACATCTATCGGCGCACCTTAGGCGCGCAAGTGTCCGAGGCGTTGCCGCAGCCGGAGCACGGCGTCACCACGGTTTTTATCACCTTGCCCAATACCAAAATCGAGCTGCTCGAGCCGCTTGGGGAGGCGTCCCCAATTGCGAAATTTCTCGAACGCAATCCCGACGGCGGGATTCACCACGTCTGCTACGAGGTCGACGATATCCGCGCTGCACGGGACGCGCTCAAGGCGCAAGGTGCAAGGGTGCTCGGGGATGGGGAAGCGAAGATCGGCGCTCACGGCAAGCCGGTGCTGTTCCTGCACCCGAAGGATTTTTGCGGAACGTTGGTCGAGCTCGAACAGGCATGATGATGCCGCGCCGAGGAGCCTCCGGCTGCGCTTGCTCTTCCCGCTATCCCGGCTCGGCCGGAGCGACGTACTCAAAGCGCTGATACGATGTCGCTGCCAACCTCGATCGCGATTTATTTCATCATCTGGTGGGTCGTGCTGTTCGCGGTCCTACCTTGGAGTGTGCGCAGCCAACAGGAGGAAGGGACGGTCGCACCCGGCAGCGATCCCGGCGCGCCGGCGATCCCGGGCCTCAAGCGCAAGCTCGTCTGGACGACCATCGTCGCGGCGGTCGTGTTCGCGATCTGGCACGTGGTCTACACGTACCGGCTGATCGCGCTCGACGATCTCGCTCGGCTCATGGGTGTCCCGCCGCGTTAGCGACGGGTCGGCACCGGGCTTCACGCGGCCAAAAAAGCCAAACGTCTGCAATCGCTTATCTGGATGACGGCTGATCCGACACAGCGTGGATCGGAAGTGCGGTTGCCGCGTTGACTTCGCGCGAGACGATAGGAGCGCAACGATGGACAGTGATCCCGGCGGATGGCTTTGGCTCGTGATCGACGTCGCCATGGTCGCGGCACTCGCGATCGCGCTGATCTACGCGACCATGTTGTGGCGACAGCGCAGAAGCCGTGTCCTGGAGCAGACGAGCGAGCGTGCGACTGCGCAACTCTATGAGCGCGAAGCCCAAAGGGAACGGAAAGCCGAAGCCGATCGCGTCCCGATGTGAAGGCAGCGCGATCGAGTGCAGGCCGCGGCGGGCGGAAATGGGGGGACGTTCGCGATGAAAATGCCTGTTTCGAAAACGGAGGACCTCCATGCAGGTGCAGGAGATCATGACCCGCGGCGCTGAAGTCATCGATCCCAACACGACCATTCGGGACGCAGCGCGCAAGATGAGGGCGGATAACATCGGCGCCTTTCCCGTCGGCGAAAACGACCGGCTGATCGGGATGGTAACGGATCGCGACATCGTCGTGCGCGCCGTCGCGGAAAACCGATCCGCGGGAAATACTGCGGTGCGGGAGGTCATGTCGGAGCGCGTCTACTATTGTTTCGAGAACGATGACGTCGAAGACGCTGCCAAGCTCATGGCCGAACACCAGATCCGGCGTGTTCCCGTGGTCAACCGGGACAAGCGGCTCGTCGGCGTGATTACGCTCGCCGATCTCGGCCGCAGCGGCGTCTCAGCCGCGATGAAAGCTTTGGGCGGCGTATCCGAGCCGACGGACCAGCCGCGGCGATAGCGAAAAAAAAATCGAGCAGGGCCGACAACCCTGCTCCCAAAGACGCAAACTTACTCCACGCTACCCTTACGCCTCGAACTCTTGAGCTGTCGATCGAGACGGCGCGGCTTTACGCCGACTTTTCCTCCCAAGACTTGGACCACGCGGCCGATGGCTCGTGCCTCGACCTCGCTTGGTGACGCTATCCCAAGTTGCGGGACTTGTCATCAAAGTCAAACGCCGCCCAACCGTGTGAAATAGCGTCTTCGCGCTGTTGCGGCGCGGTATGCGGTATAGTGGCAGCCGCCGCGGTCAGAACCACAAAACTCCGGCGGAAGGCTTTGATAGCCCTTGTTTTTTTGCCGGCGATCCGGTTTCACTCGGCATACTTCAACGATTCTCGCCTCCCATGCGCCTTTCCCACTATCTCCTGCCGATCCTGCGCGAGACTCCGAAGGAGGCGGAGGTCGTCTCCCATCGGCTGATGTTGCGGGCGGGTCTCATCCGCCAGGAGGCTGCCGGCATTTACGCTTGGCTGCCGCTCGGCTTCCGCGTCCTCAAAAAGATCGAGCAGCTCGTGCGCGAGGAGCAGGATCGCGCGGGAGCTATCGAGCTTTTGATGCCTACGTTGCAGCTTGCCGATCTCTGGCGCGAGAGCGGGCGTTACGACGCCTACGGTCCGGAAATGCTGCGCATCAAGGACCGCCACGAGCGCGATATGCTTTACGGTCCCACCAACGAGGACATGATCACCGAGATTTTCCGCGCCTACATTCGCTCCTACCGCGAGTTACCCAAGATCCTCTACCACATTCAGTGGAAGTTCCGCGACGAGCAGCGGCCGCGCTTCGGCGTGATGCGCGGTCGCGAGTTTTTGATGAAGGACGCGTATTCCTTTGATATCGACGAAGCCGCGGCGAAAGTTTCCTACAACAAGATGTTCGTCGCTTATCTGCGCACCTTCGCGCGGATGGGACTCAAGGCGATCCCGATGGCGGCCGAAACCGGCCCGATCGGAGGCAATCTCTCGCACGAGTTCATTATTCTGGCGGAGACGGGAGAGTCCGGCGTTTTCTGCAATCGCGACGTGCTCGATCTGCCCATTCCCGGCGAAGACGTCGATTACGACGCGGACTTGATGCCGCACATCCGCCCGTGGACCAGCCTCTATGCCGCAACCGAGGACGTGCACGATCCCGTCCGCTTCGAACGCGACGTTCCCCCGCAGAAGCGCCTGCACACCCGTGGAATCGAGGTCGGGCAGATCTTCTATTTCGGAACCAAGTACGCCGAGCCCATGAAGGCTCTTGTTGCAGGTCCCGACGGGATCGAACGCCCCGTCCATGGCGGCTCCTATGGAGTCGGCGTCTCGCGTCTGGTCGGCGCCATTATCGAGGCGTTCCACGACGAGGCCGGGATCAAGTGGCCGGAGACGGTCGCGCCCTTCAAAGTCGTCATCCTCAATCTCAAGCAGGGCGGCGCCGACACCGACGCGGCGTGCGAGCGGCTTTACCGCGAGCTCGCCGCCGAAGGCGTAGACGTGCTCTACGACGATCTCGACCAGCGTCCGGGCGCAAAATTCGCCACTGCCGACCTGATCGGGATTCCTTGGCAAATCCTCGTGGGACCGAAGGGCCTTGCCGAAGGCAAGGTCGAGGTCAAGAAGCGCGCCGATGGCAGCCGCGAACTAATGACAGGGGGGGATGCGGTCAAGCGGCTATGTGGATGAGGCGCGGGCTCGCCACCCTTCTCCCGCAAGGGGAGGGTGAGCGGGCACCCTGCACGCTTTGTTGGTCCTGAGGCCCTCGCGGACGAGGGCCTGAAACGGCCAGAATCCTGTGAAAATCAGAGGCCGGGAACAGAACCATGGACGAGCCGACCCGCACCCGCCCGTTCGCGCCGTTCGAATGGATGCTCTCGCTGCGCTATCTGCGTTCGCGGCGGCAGGAGGGCTTCATCTCGGTCAATGCCGGATTCTCGTTTCTCGGCATCATGCTTGGCGTGGCCACCCTCATCATCGTGATGGCGGTGATGAATGGTTTCCGCAAAGAGCTGCTGGACAAGATCCTGGGCATCAACGGCCACCTCCTGATCCAGCCGCTGGAGCAGCCGCTCACGGATTGGGAGGCTGTGACCGAGCGCATTTCGAAAGTGCCTGGCATCCTGCTTGCCGCGCCGGTCGTCGAGGGACAGGCGCTGGCATCTTCTCCCTTCAATGCGTCGGGCGTGCTGGTGCGCGGCGTGCGCGCCGCCGATCTCGCCAAGCTTCCCTCCGTTGCCAGCAACATCCGACAGGGCACGCTCGAAGGCTTCGACGAAGGGCAGGGCGTGGCGATCGGCAGGAGGCTTGCCGATCAATTATCGCTGCGAGCGGGCGATAACGTGACACTGGTCGCCCCGCGCGGGGCGATCACGCCGATGGGCACGACGCCGCGGATCAAGTCGTATCGCATCGCGGCCGTGTTCGAGGTCGGGATGTCGGAATACGATTCCGCGTTTGTATTCATGCCGCTGCCCGAGGCGCAAGCCTATTTCAATCGCGCCGGCGACGTCACTGCGATCGAAGTCTATGTCGATCAGCCGGATCAGATCGATTATCATCGCAGACTCATCACCGAGGCCGCGGGACGCCCGATCTTTCTGATCGACTGGCGCCAGCGGAACGCGACCTTCTTCAATGCGCTGCAGGTCGAGCGCAACGTCATGTTCCTCATCTTGACCATCATCGTGATCGTAGCGGCATTCAACATCGCCTCCGGCCTGATCATGCTTGTGAAGGACAAGGGCCGCGACATCGGCATTCTGCGCACCATGGGCGTGACCCAGGGCGCGATCATGCGCGTGTTCATGGTTACCGGCGCCTCGGTCGGGGTGGTCGGCACGGTCGTGGGCTTTCTGCTGGCGCTGCTTGTGTGCCTCAACATCGAATCGATTCGCCGCTTTCTATCCTGGATGACGAATACCGAATTGTTCTCGCCCGAGCTCTACTTCTTGTCGAAACTACCCGCCGACCTTGATGCCGGGGAGACCACGGCCGTGGTGGTGATGGCCCTCACGCTCTCGCTGCTCGCAACGCTCTATCCCGCTTGGCGCGCAGCACGTCTCGATCCGGTCGAGGCGCTGCGCTATGAGTGATACGGTCAGCGTCGATACGAGGCCGCGGACCGGTATGCGGGACGAGGAGCCGCCGATCCTGTTTCTGCACGAGATCGACCGGCATTATCGGCAAGGCGATGTCACGCTGGACATCCTCAAAGGCGCGGAGCTTGCCATCTGGCCGGGTCAGTCGGTTGCGCTGATTGCGCCGTCCGGCGCCGGCAAATCGACGCTTCTACACATCGCGGGTCTGCTCGAGCGTCCCGATTCCGGCGAAGTTTACATCGATCAGATCACAACCTCCGCGCTGTCGGATGCCGAGCGCACGCGCATCCGCCGCACCGAGATCGGCTTCGTCTACCAGTTCCATCATTTGCTGATGGAATTTTCCGCGATCGAGAACGTGATCATGCCGCAGATGATCCGTGGCCTCTCGCGCCAGGAAGCCACGCGACGCGCCGCCGACCTGCTCGGCTATCTCGGACTGAAGGCGCGCCTCACGCATCGTCCGGCGGAACTTTCCGGCGGCGAGCAGCAGCGCGTAGCGATCGCGCGCGCGGTCGCCAACGCGCCGCGCATTCTGCTGGCCGACGAGCCCACCGGAAACCTCGACCCGCGCACCTCCGAGCACGTGTTCTCCGCGCTCACCCAGCTGGTGCAGGCCTCCGGCCTCGCCGTCGTCGTCGCCACCCACAACATGGACATCGCGGCGCGCATGGACCGGCGCGTCACCATCAAGGACGGGCTGGTCGTCGAACTGGGCTGAGGCCTGAACAAGTGGCAGGCCATTGACCGGCGTCCGTTGCAGCGCATAGTGCCGCAATGGCAGCAGGATGGAACGTCCGGGTCACGACTTTCGACGCCGATGGAAAGCGCGGAAATGTGCGTAATTTCCTCGCCTACGAGTCCGACAAGGCAAGGGCCGTGGAGTTGGTTCGCAAACGGATTCCGGTGCGCGAAGAAGAGCAAGCCGAAGCTGTCGCCGAGGCAGCGGCCAACGAATTGCTCGATCAGAAGATGAAGCCGGGCGACGTAAGGCAGCAGGATTGAGGGCGCCGACGGACGACCGAATTGGGCAACCACACGTCGCCGTGTGAAACACTTTAACGCACAACGTTAAGGTTTTGGCGTCGCTGCACCTCCGGTCAAAGATACTCGCTCGCCACCTTGAAGGGCCCCCGGCTACTGTCTCGGCTTGACGGGGAACATAACATGAACTATGTTCGCCTCCTGTTCTCGTTCCAGGAGTAAGCGACATGGTCCGCGCCGTTGTTGAAGAAGCCGCCACATTGACCTCGCTGGCGCTGTTTTTGGGCATGGTTGCGATTTGGGCGCAGGTGATCGCAGCGCTTTGAATGCGCCCCGGGCGCCGACGAGTGAACTGGGCTCGCTCTTTAAGAGCGATGATGTTGGGGACAAGCGGCCTCGAGGCATCTCGCTCGCGATGGACAGCGCCCGCACGCACCCTCACATTCGCGAGCGTATCGGAGAATCGCCGAGGGGTGAATGCCCGGCTTCGTTCATCTACACATGCACTCGTCCTATTCGCTGCTCGAAGGCGCGCTGCCAATTGCGCGCCTTTGCGAGCTCGCCAAGGCCGACCGGCAACCGGCGCTCGCGCTCACCGACACCGACAACATGTTCGGTGCGCTGGAATTCTCCGACAAGATGGCGGCGGCCGGCATCCAGCCGATCGTCGGTTGCGCACTCGCGATCGATTTTGGCGATCAAGAAGTCCTCCAGCGCGCGGGAGGCGCGGCGCACCTCGACCGCCCGCGCATCGTTCTGCTGGCGGCGCGTGAGGCCGGCTACCGCAGCCTGATGCGGCTCAATTCCCGCGCGTTTCTCGAAACTGCGCCGACCGAACCGCCGCATCTGCGTCTGTTCTGGCTCGAGGGCGAGACCGAGGGGTTGATCGCTTTAACCGGCGGACCCGGCGGGCCGCTCGATGCGGCATTTGCCGCCGGGCAGGGACACCTGGCGCAGACCCGCTGCGAGGCGCTCGAGCGGTTGTTCGGCCATCGGCTCTACATCGAGCTGCAGCGCCACGGCAGCCGTGCGGAACGCAGCGCCGAGCCGGCGCTCATAGAGCTCGCCTACGCGCGAGGGATCCCGCTCGTCGCCACCAACGAGCCACTGTTTGCAACCCAGGACGACTACGAGGCCCATGACGCGCTCATCTGCATCGCCGAAGGGCGCTTGGTGGCGGAAACCGAGCGGCGTCAGTTCACGCCCGAACATCGCTTCAAGACGCGCGCGGAGATGGCCGCGCTGTTTGCCGACCTGCCCGAGGCGGTTGCCTCCACGGTCGAGATCGCGCGGCGCTGCGCATTCCGGCCGCGGGTGCAGGCGCCGATCCTGCCTCGCTTCTCGGTCGAGTCAGACGGTGCCACGGTCGACGAGGCGGCCGAATTGCGCAAACGCGCCGAGGCCGGGCTCGAAAGGCGCATCAAGGTTCACGGCATCGCGCCCGGGCACACCGTCGAGGAATATCGCGAGCGGCTCGCCTTCGAACTCAACGTGATCGAAGGCATGAAGTATCCGGGCTATTTCCTGATCGTTTCCGATTTCATCCAGTGGGCGAAGGCGCATGGGATTCCGGTCGGGCCGGGCCGCGGCTCGGGCGCAGGCTCGCTCGTCTCCTACGCCCTGACGATTACCGATCTCGATCCCATTCGGTTCGGGCTCCTGTTCGAGCGTTTTCTCAACCCCGAACGCGTGTCGATGCCGGATTTCGACATCGACTTCTGCCAGGACCGGCGCGATGAAGTCATCCGCTATGTCCAGGAGCGCTACGGCCGCGACCGCGTGGCGCAAATCATCACCTTCGGCACGCTGCAGGCGCGCGGGGTGCTGCGCGACGTCGGCCGCGTGTTGCAGATGCCTTACGGCCAAGTCGACAAATTGTGCAAACTCGTGCCGCAGAACCCGCTCAATCCCGTCACGCTCAACCGGGCGATCGACGACGAGCCGCGGCTGCAGGCGGCGCGCGACAGCGATCCACTGGTCGCGCGCGCCTTTCATATCGCGCAAAAGCTCGAAGGGCTGCATCGCCACGCCTCGACGCACGCCGCAGGCATCGTCATCGGCGAGCGGCCGTTGACCGAGATGGTGCCGCTCTATCGCGATCCCAAGTCCAACATGCCGGTGACGCAGTTCAACATGAAGTGGGTCGAGCAGGCGGGATTGGTGAAGTTCGACTTTCTCGGCCTCAAGACGCTCACCGTTCTGGAAAAGGCGGCAGCGTTGTTGCGCAAACGCGGGGTCGAGATCGACCTGGCGGCGATCCCGCTCGACGAGGAAAAGACCTACGCCATACTGGCGCGGGCCGAAGCGGTGGGCATCTTCCAGCTGGAAAGTCAGGGCATGCGGCGCGCCTTGCTCGACATGCGGCCGGACCGCTTCGAGGACATCATCGCCCTGGTTGCGCTCTACCGGCCCGGCCCGATGGCCAACATCCCGACCTACTGCGCGCGCAAGCACCGCATGGAGGAGCCCGACTATATCCATCCCCAGCTCGAGCCGATCCTGCGCGAGACCTTCGGCGTCATCGTCTACCAGGAGCAGGTAATGCAGGCCGCGCAGATCCTCGCCGGCTACTCGCTCGGCGAAGCCGACCTGCTACGGCGCGCGATGGGAAAGAAAATCCGCAGCGAAATGCAGAAGCAGCGCAGCCGTTTCGTGTCGGGTTGCGTCGAGCGCGGCATCGAACGCGGTCAGGCCGAAGCGATCTTCGAGTTGCTCGCGCGTTTCGCCGATTATGGCTTC
Organism: uncultured Alphaproteobacteria bacterium; assembly: GCA_965652015.1. Taxonomy (GTDB): domain Bacteria; phylum Pseudomonadota; class Alphaproteobacteria; order Rhizobiales; family Xanthobacteraceae; genus VAZQ01. The sequence goes on along the minus strand of CBFGVM010000004.1, from coordinate 20,734 downwards.
AACAAGAGCCACGCCGCCGCTTACGCGTTGGTTGCCTATCAAACCGCGTTCATGAAGGCGAACTATCCAGTCGAGTTTCTCGCGGCGTCCATGACCCTCGACATGGGCAATACCGACAAGCTTTCCGAATTTCGCGCGGAGGCCGAGCGGCTGGGTGTGAAAATAGAGCTCCCGTCGGTCAACCGGTCCGGTGTCGATTTCGAGGTGGAGGGCGCAACCATCCACTACGCGCTCGCGGCGCTCAAAGGGGTAGGCCGCCAGGCGGTCGAGGCCATCGTGGAAGCGCGCGGGGAGCGGCCGTTCTCCGACCTCGCCGATTTCGCGGCCCGCATCAATCCGCATGCGGTGAACAAGCGGGTGCTGGAAAGCCTCGCTGCGGCGGGCGCCTTCGATGCGCTCGAGCCAAATCGCGCGCGGGTGTTTGCAGCCGTCGACGCGATGCTTACGGCCGCACAGCGCGCCCATGACGACCTTTCCGTCGGGCAGTCCGAACTGTTTGGCGCCGGCGCGGCGCGCACCCCGCTCGGGCTCGGTCATGTCGAGCCATGGCTGCCGGCCGAGCGGCTGCAAAAGGAGTTTGCCGCCATCGGATTCTTCCTCTCCGGCCATCCACTCGATGACTACGCCGCTACGCTCAAGCGTATGCGGGTGCAATCGTGGGCCGAGTTTGCGCGCTCCGTACGTGCGGGCGCGAGCGCAGGCCGCGTTGCAGGCACCGTGGTGGCTCGCACCGAGCGGCGCACGCGCACCGGCAGCAAGATGGGCATCATCGAGCTGTCCGATCCCACCGGGCATTACGAGGCGGTCGTGTTCTCGGAGGGGCTCGCGCAGTTCCGCGACCTGCTCGAGCCTGGTGCCGCGGTGCTGCTGATGCTCACGGCCGAATTGCAGGGTGACGACGTGCGTGCGCGCATCCAGATGGTCGAGGCGCTCGATCAGGCGGCGGCCAAGCTTGCCAAGGGCCTGCGCGTCTTCCTGCGCGACGAGGCGCCGATCGACAGCGTGGCCAAGCGGCTCGAAGGTCCAGGCCGCGCAGCGACCGACAACGGCGAGGTCGCGATCGTGCTGATGCTGGCCGAAGGGACCGAGGTCGAGGTGAAGCTCCCAGGCCGGTTCAAGGTCTCGCCTCAGGTCGCCGGCGCCATCAAGGCGGTACCCGGCGTGGTGGCGGTCGAGGCGGTTTAATCGACCGGCGCCTCATCCTTGCCTCGGCCAATTCGTGCCTATATAAGCGCCGGCATCTCACACGCGGACCTTGGCTTTGCAGCCGTCCGGTGGCTCATCCCGACCGCGAGGAAGGGGGAGCTCACGGGTCCGCGGCGGCTCAACCGGAGAAGAAAATGGCAGTTCCGGAATTTTCCATGCGCCAGCTCTTGGAAGCTGGCGTTCACTTCGGCCATCAGGCCCACCGCTGGAACCCGAAGATGGCGGAATACATCTTCGGCACCCGCAACAACATCCACGTCATCGATCTCGCCCAATCGGTCCCGATGCTGCACCGGGCTTTGCAGGCCGTCAGCGACACGGTCGCGAACGGCGGTCGCATCCTCTTCGTCGGTACCAAACGCCAGGCGCAGGATGCCATCGCGGATGCCGCCAAGCGCTCCGCGCAGTATTACGTCAATTCGCGTTGGCTCGGCGGCACACTCACCAACTGGAAGACCATCTCCCAGTCGATCTCGCGATTGCGCAAACTCGAGGAGATGCTCTCCTCAGGGGAGGCCACGGGCTACACCAAGAAAGAGCGTCTCACGCTGCAGCGCGAGCGCGACAAGCTCGACCGCGCCCTCGGCGGCATCAAGGATATGGGCGGCCTTCCCGACCTGCTGTTCGTAATCGACACGAACAAGGAGGACATCGCGATCAAGGAGGCGCGGCGCCTCGGTCTGCCCGTCGCCGCCGTGGTCGACACCAACTGCGACCCCGACGGCATCACCTATGTCGTGCCCGGCAATGACGACGCCAGTCGCGCCATCACGCTCTATTGCGATCTCGCGGCGAAGGCCGCCATCGACGGCATATCGCGCGCGCAAGGCGAACTCGGGGTCGATACGGGCGCCGCTGCCGAACCGATCGTGGAAGAACTGCCGGCGGCCGCCGAAGGGCCCGGCTACGAGGTGCTGTCCGGCCCGCGCGGCGTCGCCGACGATCTCACGAAGCTTCACCATGTCTCGCCCACTATCGAGAAGAAGCTCAATGACCTCGGGATCTTCCATTACTGGCAGATCGCAGGGCTCGGGCCCGACGCTGCTCGCAAGATCGGCGAAGAAGTCGGATTGCCCGGCCGGGTGGAAGGCTGGATCGCGCAGTCGAAAGAGCTGAGCGCAGAATAGCGCGGCGCGCTTGGTTTGGGTCTCTCGCCAGGGTGAGATGAGGAACACAGCCGACCGCGTGCTGGTCCGAGCGGTGGTTGTCGAAACGCGGCTGTGGTGACGAACGCGGAGAGGACAAGGAATCGTAGAGATGGCCAACATCACGGCGCAAATGGTGAAGGAGCTGCGCGAGCGCACCGGCGCGGGCATGATGGACTGCAAGGCGGCGCTACAGGAAACCGGCGGTGGGATGGAGCAGGCCGTCGATCTTCTGCGCAAGCGGGGGCTCGCCAAAGCCGCTAAAAAATCCGGCCGTATTGCGGCCGAAGGCCTCATCGGCGTGGCGGTCGACGAGTCCAAGGGTGTCGTGGTCGAGGTGAACTCGGAAACCGATTTCGTCGCCCGCAACGATCTGTTCCAGGGTCTGGTGAAGATGATCGCGAATGTCGCGCTGAGCGTCGGCACCGACGTGGAGAAGATCAAAGCGGCGAAAGTCGGCGATATCACGCTTGCGGAGAGCATTGGCGAAACCATCGCCAAAATAGGTGAGAACATGTCGCTGCGGCGGGCATCGTCGCTTTCCGTCGGAAACGGCGTCATCGGTACTTACGTCCACAATTCCGTCGACCAAGACCTCGGCAAGATCGGAGTCATGGTGGCGCTGGAATCGAACGCCAAGAGCGACGAGCTCAAGCGCTTCGGCCGTATGCTTGCAATGCACGTCGCCGCCTCCCATCCGCAGGCAATCGACCCCTCCGGCCTCGATCCAGATCTCGTTCGGCGGGAGAAGGAGGTGCTTGCAGACAAGTACAAAGCCCAGGGAAAACCCGCGAATGTGATCGACAAGATCGTCGAATCGGGACTCAAGACTTTCTACAAAGAGGTCTGCCTGCTCGATCAGGCCTACATCCACGATCCGGATAAGACCGTTTCCCAGGCGATCAAGGAAGCCGAGGGCAAAATGGGCGCACCGATCAAGGTGACGGGCTTTGTCCGTTATGCGCTGGGCGAGGGCATCGACCGGCCGGAGACCGATTTCGGCGGGGAGGTCGCGGCGCTCGTCAAATCGAACTGAGCGCCTCGGCGAGGCGATAGCAGCCGCGCGCCAGCGGTCAAGCGCGGGAGATGCCATGACCAAACCCGTCTACCGGCGCGTCGTGGTGAAGGTCTCCGGCGAGGCTCTGATGGGCCCCGATCGTTTCGGCATCCATCAGCCGACGTTGGACCGGATCGCGGCCGACCTCCTGGCGTCGCAGGGTCTCGGCGTGGCGCTCGCCGTCGTGGTCGGCGGCGGCAACATCTTTCGCGGCGAGAACGTCCCCGAACAAGGCACCCCGCGCGTCACCGGCGACATGATGGGAATGCTCGCAACCGTCATGAACGCGCTCGCTCTCGAGAGCGCGATCGAAAGGGCAGGGCTGCCAGCTCGCACCATGTCGGCGCTGGGCATGCCGCAAGTTTGCGAGACCTACGAGCGCCGCCGCGCGTTGCGCCACGTCGAACAGGGGCGGGTGGTGCTGTTGGCGGGCGGGACCGGCAATCCGTTCTTCACCACCGATACCACAGCCGTGCTGCGGGCGGCCGAGCTGGGAGCCGAGGCGGTGCTCAAAGCCACTGACGTCGACGGCGTCTATAGCGCGGACCCGAAGCAGGACAGAAATGCCAAGCGCTACGACCGCTTGACCCACCAAGAGGCACTCGAGCGCAGCCTGAAAGTGATGGATAGTACCGCCTTCGCGCTTGCTCGGGAAAACCGTATGCCTATCATCGTGTTCTCGATCCGCGAAAAGGGAGCGATCGCGGCGGTGCTGCGCGGCGAAGGGCGCTCCACCGTCGTCAGCAGTTGACGCGGTCGCGCCACCACGTCACGCGAAAATCAAGACACGGGATCGAGCATTTGTTCGAGGGAACGCCATGGCAAACCCGACGCACGACATCAACGAGCTCAAGCGCCGCATGCAGGGCGCAATCCAGTTGCTGAAACAGGAATTGGGCGGACTGCGCACGGGACGCGCTTCGGGAAGCCTGCTCGAGCCGGTCCACGTAGAAGCCTACGGCACCCGCATGCCCCTCAACCAAGTCGCGACCATAAGCGTGCCGGAACCTCGACTCATTTCCGTGCAGGTGTGGGACAAATCGATGGTGCATGCCGTCGAAAAGGCAATCGCCGCCTCCGATCTCGGTCTCACACCCTCGACCGAGGGTCAGTTGCTGCGCCTGCGCATCCCTGAACTCAACGAAGAACGGCGCAAGGAGCTGGTCAAAGTCGCGCACAAGTACGCCGAGGCCGCGCGCGTTGCCGTGCGGCACGTCCGGCGCGACGGCCTTGACGTACTCAAACGGCTCGAAAAGGATCACAAGATCAGTGAAGACGAGGGCAAACGCTCGTCCGAGCAAGTGCAGAAGGCGACGGATGAAGCCATCGCCGAGGTCGACAAGATGTTGGCGAACAAAGAAAAGGAAATCCTCACGGTGTGAGGTCTAGCGGATGCCGAAGAGCGGGCCGCTGCACACTGCCGAAATCGGCGATTTCGCCGTGCCGCGGCACGTTGCCATCATCATGGACGGCAACGGACGGTGGGCAGCGGCGCGCGGACTGCCGCGCGGGGAAGGACATCGCCGCGGGGTTGAAGCGCTACGGCGCACGGTGCGCGCCGCCGGTGATCTCGGAATAGGCTTTCTCACCATCTTTTCGTTCAGCGCCGAGAATTGGTCGCGACCGCCCACCGAGGTTCGCGAGCTGATGGCGCTATTGCGCCGCTTTATTCGCCACGATCTTGCGGATCTGCATCGCCGCGGCGTGCGCGTACGCGTGATCGGCGAGCGCGAGGATCTCGACCCCGAGATTCGACGGCTGCTCGAGGAGGCGGAGGAGTTGACCAAATGCAATAACAGGCTCGTCCTTGTCGTTGCCTTCAACTACGGTGCGCGGCAGGAAATTGCGCGAGCGGCCCGCCGCATGGCCGCCGCCGTCGCGGCCGGGGATTTGTCGGTGGGCGCCATCACCGCCGACAAGCTCGCTAGTTACCTCGACGCGCCCGACTTGCCCGATCCCGATCTCATCATCCGCACCAGCGGCGAGCAACGGCTATCCAATTTCCTGCTCTGGCAAGCGGCCTATAGCGAGCTCGTGTTCGTGCCGGCCTATTGGCCCGATTTCGACCGCGCAGCGCTCGAGAGCGCGATTAACGAGTATCGACGGCGCGAACGTCGCTTCGGCGGTCTTGTCGCGCGGACCGGGTCGTAATCCGTGGCGGACGCGCAGCAGCCATTGCGCGCCGGCCGGCTTGGCAGCGAGCTTGCGCTGCGGGTCTGCTCGGCATTGGTGCTCGTGCCACTCGCGATCGGTACGGCCTATCTCGGCGGATGGCCGTTCGCCCTGTTCTGGGGCGCAGCGGCAATGGGCGTGCTGTGGGAATGGACCGCGCTGGTGGCACGCAACGACCAGCGATCCGTGCTGCTGACCGGCGGCGCCTCGCTTGCGCTTGCTGTCGTCCTCGTGGCTGCCGGACACCTCATGGCAGCCGTGGTGGTCTTGGCCATGGGCGCAATAGGCGCGGCGTCGTTGGCATTGGCGGAGCGGCGGACCTGGGTGGCCGGCGGCATTCCTTACGCTGGCGCGCTTGCGTTGGCGCCCATCGTGCTGCGGGCCGACGAGGCGGATGGCTTCCTCGCCGTGATTTTTTTGTTTGCAATCGTCTGGACCACTGACATCAGCGCCTACTTCGCGGGCCGCGCGCTCGGCGGCCCAAAGCTTATGCCACAAGTAAGCCCCAACAAGACCTGGGCCGGAGCGGTCGGAGGCTTGATCGCATCGGTCGTGGTCGCCCTCGCACTCGCCAAAATGGCGGGGCTGACCGCATTGTTTGCGCTTACCATGCTCGCCGTCGTGTTGTCGGTCTTCGCCCAGGGGGGAGACTTGTTCGAGTCCTTCCTCAAGCGCCGGTTCCATGCCAAGGATTCCAGTCATCTCATTCCCGGACACGGCGGGCTGATGGACCGCCTCGACGGCTTCGTGAGCGCCAGCGTCGCCGCTGCGCTGATTGGACTGGCGCGCGGTGGGCTCGGGGCACCGGGCCACGGCCTGTTGGTATGGTGACTTGATGAAATCCGATATTTTGCGCGCGGCGATGAATCGAGCTCCGGCGGAGCGCACGGTTACCATCCTGGGCGCCACCGGCTCGATCGGGGCGAGCACCGTCGATCTGCTCAAGCGCGAGCGCAACCGCTTTCGCATTGAGGCATTGAGCGCCAACAAAAACGCGGCTGCGCTCGCCGCGATCGCGCGCGAGCTTGGTGCACGTTTTGCCGCAATCGGCGATCCCACCGCCTACCGCGATCTCAAAAGCGCGCTCTCCGGAACCGGAATCAAGGCGGCTGCGGGCGAAAGCGGGCTGCTCGAGGCGGCCGAGCGGCCGGCGGAATGGGTGATCGGAGCGATCACTGGCGCGGCGGGACTCAAGCCGACGCTCGCCGCCGCTGATCGTGGTGCGATCGTTGCTCTCGCCAACAAGGAAACGCTGGTGTGCGCCGGGGCGCTGTTCATGCGCCGCGCAGCGGCAGCGGGCGCGACCGTGTTGCCGGTTGATTCGGAGCATAACGCCCTGTTTCAGGCCATGAGCGGCAGCCGGCGCGAGGACGTACGGCGCGTGATCCTCACCGCCTCTGGCGGCCCATTCCGGACCGCTACTGCCGAGGCGGTGCGGACGGCTACCGTAGAGCAGGCGCTCAAGCACCCCAACTGGTCGATGGGGGCGAAGGTCACGATCGATTCGGCGACTTTGATGAACAAAGGGCTGGAACTCATTGAGGCTCATCACCTTTTCGCGCTCGCGCCGCAGCAGATCGACGTCCTGGTGCATCCCCAATCCATTGTGCACAGCCTGGTCGAGTTTTGTGATGGCTCGCTCATTGCGCAGCTGGGGAGCCCAGATATGCGCATCCCGATTGCCTACTGCCTGGCTTGGCCCGAGCGCATAGCAGGGCCAGCCGCGCGACTGGATCTCGCGCGCGCGGCGACATTGACATTCGAGGAGCCCGATCTTGCGCGTTTTCCGGCCTTGGCTCTGGCCCGGCGCGCGCTAGAAGCGGGCGGGGCGGCGCCCACGGTGCTTAACGCCGCCAATGAGGTAGCAGTGGCCGAATTTCTCGCGCGCAGGCTGAGTTTTGGCGGCATATCGGCCCTGGTTGAGGCCACCCTTGAGGCGGCCCTGTCCCGAAATTGGACCGCAGAGCCCGAAAGCATCACCGAGGCACTATCTATTGACCATAATGCGAGAATGTTGGCACGGTCACTCTTGCCCGAAATTGCCGCAAAGGCACCGTAGAGCATGTCGTTCGGTTAAGTAGGTCGGGACGGGCGGGGAAAAGTACTGATGAACTTCGACTTTTTGGCCGGAATCAACGCGCTGGGAGGCGGCGTGCTCGGTTATCTCATTCCGTTTCTGTTCGTCTTGACCGTGGTCGTGTTCTTCCACGAACTCGGACACTTTTTGGTGGCCCGCCGGTGCGGCGTCCGGGTCTTGGTTTTCTCGATCGGATTCGGTCCCGAGTTGTTCGGCTTCAATGACCGCCATGGTACCCGCTGGAAGCTGTCTGCTATCCCCCTCGGCGGATATGTAAAATTTTTCGGCGACGAGAACGCTGCAAGCGTCCCTGATCCGGTGGCGCTTGCCGCCATGAGTGAAGAGGACCGCCGGCACAGCTTCGTTCATCAGTCGGTAGGACGCAGGGCCGCCATCGTGGTTGCGGGCCCAGTGGCCAATTTCCTTCTCGCCGTAGTGATCTTCGCCGGGCTCTTCATGGTGTTTGGCAAGCCCAGCACATCGCCTCGCGTCGACGCGGTCCAAGCCGGGAGCGCTGCTCAGGCGGCTGGTTTCCAGGCGGGGGACCTGGTTTTGAGCATCAACGGAAGGCCGATCGAGAGCTTTCCGGATATGCAGCAGATCGTGAGCACCAGCGCGGGCGAGTTGCTGACGTTCGAGGTCGAACGCGGCGGGATGAAGGTCGAACTCAAAGCCGTTCCCGCGCTCAGGGAAACCAAAGATCGATTCGGCAATGTTCATCGCATTGGCGTGCTCGGCATTACTCGCTCGCCATCGCCGGACGACACCCATTTCCAACCGGTCGGGCCCGTGAAAGCGCTTGAGCTTGGCGTGCAAAGGACGTGGTTCGTGGTGGAGCGAACGCTGTCCTATATCGGCGGCGTCATCTCGGGCCGCGAGGCCGCCGACCAGCTTGGCGGTCCGATTCGGATCGCCCAGGTATCGGGGCAGGTGGCGACGGAGGGACTAGCGTCATTATTCAGTCTCACGGCGGTGCTGTCGGTCTCGATCGGGTTACTCAATCTCTTCCCGGTCCCGCTGCTCGATGGGGGCCACCTGCTGTTCTACGGAATCGAGGCCGTCAGGGGAAAACCGCTTTCGGAGCGTGCTCAAGAAGTGGGATTCCGGATCGGGCTCGCAATCGTTGTCATGTTGATGATCTTTGCGACGTACAACGATCTTCTCCATCTCGCCGCCCAATGGACGGCGTCGTAGGGAGACTGCAACTTTTTGGGGGTAAAGTAGTAGGGCTGGGTGACGCAACAGGTGAGGGGGTCTGTACGAGCGGCGTAGCTCGTACGTGCGTTGTGGACTAGGGACGACCTTTCTCGTGCGGTGCCTAAGTTTGTGAGGTGCCCAAAGGGGAACGACAAAGGGCGCGTGGGGGAATGAAACTTCGTAAGTGGCTTATTCGAGGGCTTGGCCTCGCGTGCCTCGTCCTCGGGGGGAGTGCATTGAGTGGTGGCGTCATGTCGCTCACCGCGCGCTCTGCCTATGCTCAAGCGCCCACCGTCAGCTCCATAGTTGTGCAAGGCAATCAGCGGGTCGAGGCTGACACCATCCGCTCCTATTTCCGCCCGGGGCCAAATGGGCAACTCGGTGCCTTCGAAATCGATGAGGGCGTCAAGGCGCTGATCTCCACCGGTCTTTTCCAAGACGTCCGTTCCAGCATCCAGGGCGGGCGGCTCGTCATCACCGTCACGGAAAATCCGGTCATCAACCGCATCGCGTTCGAAGGCAACAAGAAGGTCAAGGACGAACAGCTCAAGTCTGAAATCCAGTCGAAGGAGCGCGGCACGCTCTCGCGTCCCGTCGTGCAGGCCGACACCGCCCGCATCGTCGAAGTGTACCGCCGCAGCGGACGTTTCGACGTCCGCGTCGACCCGAAGATCATCGAGTTGCCGAACAACCGCGTCGACCTCGTGTTCGAGATTACCGAGGGCGTAAAGACCGGCGTCAAGTTCATCCAGTTCGTCGGCAACCGCGCCTATTCGTCCTATCGCCTCAAGGACATCATCAAGACCTCCGAGACCAACCTTCTTCTCGCGTTCCTGCAGACCGGCGATATCTACGATCCTGACCGGCTCGAGGCTGATCGCGAGCTGTTGCGCAGGTTCTATCTCAAGCACGGCTATATCGACGTGCGCATCGTCTCCGCGGTCGCGGAATTTGATCCGACTCGCAACGGTTTCGTGATCACATTCACGATCGAAGAGGGCGAGCAGTACCGGGTGGGAGCGGTCGACGTGCAGTCGTCGATTCGGTCGCTCGACCCCTCATGGCTGAGGGTGAAGCTGCGGACATATCCTGGCGATGTCTACAATGCCGAGGCGGTCGAAAAGACCGTCGAAGACATGACCATCGAAGCCTCGAGGCAGGGCTTTGCCTTCGCGACCGTGCGCCCGAGCGCGACGCGCGACGCACAAACGCGCACTGTCAACCTCCTCTTCACCGTCACGGAGGGGCAACGGATCTACATCGAGCGGATCAATATCCGCGGCAACACGCGCACGCGCGATTACGTCATCCGCCGCGAATTCGACCTGGCGGAGGGAGATGCCTACAACCGCGCGCTCGTCAATCGGGCCGAGCGACGCCTGAAGAATCTCAGCTATTTCAAGACCGTGAGGATTACCACCGAGCCGGGCTCGGCGCCCGATCGCGTCATTCTCAATGTCGATGTCGAGGAGCAGTCGACCGGCGAATTCTCCGTCTCGGGCGGGTATTCGACTGCGGATGGGTTCCTAGGCGAGGTCAGCGTCGCAGAACGCAACCTGCTCGGCCGCGGTCTGTTCGGAAAAATCGCGCTGCAATACGGCCAGTATACGAAGGGCGCCCAGCTCTCTTATGTGGACCCTTACTTCCTCGGCTATCGCGTGGCTCTGGGCATCGACGTGTTCTACAAACAGCAGCTGCCGACGAATTACGTCTCGTACGAGACGCAGACGATCGGCTTCGGCACGCGACTCGGCTTCACGCTGCGCGAAGACCTCGCGCTGCAGTTACGCTATTCGCTCTATCAGCAGAAGATCAACCTGGCGGCGAATTTGATGAACTGTAACAACATCAATCCGGATTTCGTGAACACCTTCCCGACCCCCGATAAGATCAACACGACGCCAGCGCTTACGCCGCCCATCGGATATGCGGGTATTGCGAACTGCTATTCCGACGGCGAAGCATCGCTTGCAGTCAAGAGCGGCGTGGCGAACGGCCCGGTTCTGACGTCGCTGGTCGGCTACACGCTTACGCACAACACGCTCGACAACAGCCGCAATCCGACGTCGGGCCTCCTGGCGGAGTTCAGGCAAGATTTCGCAGGCGTCGGCGGCGACGTGAAGTTCGTCCGCACCACGACCGACCTCTACAGCTACCGCGAGGTACTCCCGGACATCGTCGGCCTCATGCATCTGCAGGGCGGGCAGATCGCGGGGTTGGGCGGCGACCTTCGCATGCTGGATCATTTCCAGATGGGCCCCAATCTGGTGCGCGGATTTGCACCGGCCGGCATTGGACCGCGCGACCAGACGCAGTTTCCCTTCACTGGACTTTACGGCGACGCGCTCGGCGGCTCGTACTATTGGGGCGCCAGCTTCGAGTTGCAGACTCCCCTTTATTTCCTGCCCAAAGATGCGGGGATCAAGGTGGCCGCGTTCGCCGACGCCGGCTCGCTCTGGAATTATATCGGCCCGACGACCTTCCCGGCGACCGGCGAGGTCATCTCGGGGAGTACCTGCCCGACCTTTGGTCCCGGAATTCCCAATGCGGCGCCGTGCCCGATCGATAATGGCATGCACGTTCGGACCTCGGCCGGGGTAAGTGTGATTTGGGAATCGCCGTTCGGTCCGCTGCGCTTCGACTATGCATTCCCGATCACGAAGGAACCCTACGACCGAATTCAGCAGTTCCGCTTCGGCGGCGGCACGAAATTCTGACCCCGCCTGTGGGGCCGCGATTGGCACCGGCATGACGGAGCCCTTTTTCTTCAATCGGGGAGGCGGGCTCAGCGTGCGCGAGATCGCCACGCTTACGAGCGCCAAGCCACGCCCTGGTGCCGATCTCGGCCGCCGCATCACCGGAATTGCCGCGCTCGATCAGGCTGCCCCCAGCGATCTCGCATTTCTCGACAAGGCCAAGTACGCGCCCCAGTTGTCGCTCAGCGCTGCCGGGGCCTGCTTTATGTCGGAGCGATACGCCGCTCGCGCTCCCGCCCATGTCAGCGTGCTCTGCGTCGCCGAGCCGTATCGCGCCTTTGTCGAGGTCGCGCGAGCGCTGTTTCCCGACGCTTTGCGTCCATCATCGTTGTTCGAGGCGAGCGGCGTGGCGGTCGGCGCTTTCGTCCACCCGAGCGCGCGCATGGAGAACGGCGTGACGGTGGATCCCGGCGCCGTGATCGGTCCGCGCGCCGAGATCGGAACGGGCACGGTGATCAACGCTGGCGCAGCGATCGGACCCAAGGTGCGCATCGGCCGCCACTGCAGCATCGGTGCCAATGCCTCGGTCACCAACAGCCTCATCGGCGATCGCGTCGTGATCCATGCCGGTTGCGCCATCGGTCAGGACGGCTTCGGGTATTTGATGGGAGCAACCGGTCACCGCAAAGTCGTGCAGATCGGCCGCGTCATCATTCAGGATGACGTAGAGATCGGGGCCGGGACTACCATCGATCGCGGCGCCAATCGCGACACTGTCATCGGCGAGGGCACCAAGATCGACAACCTGGTGCAGATCGGACACAATGTGACGATCGGGCGTCACTGTATCATCGTCTCGCAGTGCGGTATTTCCGGCAGCGTCGTCATCGAGGATCGCGTCATCCTGGCCGGACAGGTGGGGCTGGCGGACAATGTGACGATCGGCGAGGGCGCGATCATCGGGGCGAGGAGCGGGGTGATGTCCGACGTGCCGGCGGGCGAGAAGTGGTTCGGCTATCCGGCCATGCGCGGCCGCGAGTTTCTTCGAAACATGATGACGTTGCGCCACTGGGTGAACAAAAACGACGCCGCCGATGACGGCGATGATGAAAGTCCTGACGACGGCGCCTTGCAAGGATCCGACGACCGACGAAAGCGCAAGCGGTGAGCAAGGCGGCGACCACCCTCGAGGCAGCCGATATCGCAGCGATTCTCAAAGCGCTGCCGCATCGTTATCCGTTCCTCATGGTCGATCGCATCATCGACATGCGCAATGATGAAGCCGCAATCGGCATCAAGAACGTCACTGTCAACGAGCCGCAATTCCTCGGACACTTCCCGGGCAACCCGGTGTTTCCCGGCGTGTTGCTCGTCGAGGGCATGGCGCAGACCGCAGGCGCGCTTTGCGTGCTATCGCAGATGGGCGGCGATCACCCGAAGCGAGTCTATTTTCTCACGATCGACAAGGCGAAGTTCCGCAAACCGGTGGTGCCAGGCGACACCGTCGAGTACCACGTCAAAAAGATCGCCCGAAAAAAGAACATGTGGTGGTTTCGGGGCGAGGCGAAAGTCGCCGGACAAACGGTCGCCGAGGCCGAAGTCGGTGCCATGGTTGCGTGAGGTCGGCAATGGCGGCAATCGATCCAACCGCCCGGATCGAGCCGGGGGCGGTGATCGGTGAGAATGTGTCGATCGGGCCGTATTGCGTCATCGGGCCCCATGTCCGGATCGGCGACGCTTGCAAGCTCCTGGCCCACGTTCACGTCGCCGGCCACACGACGATCGGCCCGCGCACCGTGCTTTATCCCTTCGCCTCGCTCGGCACTCCGCCGCAATCGGTCAAGTATCGCGGCGGCCCGACCCGACTGGTGATCGGCTCCGACTGCGATATCCGCGAAGGCGTCACCGTGAATACGGGGACCGAGGACGATCGCGCCGTGACTGAAATCGGGGACCGCTGCTGGCTCATGGTCGGCTCCCACGTTGGCCATGATTGCAAGGTGGGCAACGATGTGATCTTTGCCAACAACGTCGTCCTGGGTGGCCACGTGACGATCGGCGATTTCGCGGTGTTCGGCGGCCAGGCAGCCGTGCGTCAGTTCGTGCGCGTCGGCGAAGGCGCCATGGTGGTGGGGCTGAGCGGGGTGCGCGCCGATGTGATCCCCTTCGGGCTAGTCCAGGGCCCACTTGCCGATCTGATCGGCCTTAACGTGGTCGGTATGCGGCGGCGTGGGTCCAGCAAGGCCGAAATCCATCGGCTGCGACAGGCCTATGAAGCCATGTTCTTCGGCAGCGGAACGTTTCGCGAGCGGCTCGATAAGGTCGCGGCGCAGAGCGGCGCTGATCGCATCGTTGCCAAGGTGATCGCCTTCATCCGTTCCGGCTCACGACCGCTGACCATGGCCATCCGCCGCGCCGCTAGTGGCGAGGAAACATGACTGGGCCGGCGGTGGGCCAACCGGCAGACGACGGTCCGCTCGCGATCATCTGCGGCGGCGGAAGCCTGCCGTTTGCCGTTGCCGATGCGGTGGGCAAGCGCGGGCGCCGCGTGGTGCTTTTCGCCATTCGCGGTTGGGCGGATCCAAAACGCGTCGAGCCCTATCCGCACCACTGGGCGGCTCTCGGCCAATTCGGCACGTTTTGCCGGCTTGCGCGCCGGGAGGGCTGCCGCGATGTGGTTTTCATCGGTTCGATCGTGCGTCCGTCGATCTGGAAGATCAGGCCTGACTTCAAGACGCTCCGGCTGCTGCCGCGAGTCCTCGGCATCTTCCGCGGCGGTGACGATCATCTGCTCAAGGGCGTCGCGGCGATTTTCGAAGAGCACGGGTTCCGGCTCCTTGGAGCACACGCAGTCGCCCCGGAAATCTTGATGCCGGAAGGAACGCTCGGGCGCGAGCGCCCCAACGACCGCGATCATGCCGATATCGCCAAAGGCCTCGCTCTGCTCAATGCTTCGAGTCCGTTCGACGTCGGCCAAGCGGTAGTCGTGGCAGATGCGCGCGTGCTTGCGATCGAGGCCGCGGAAGGAACCGACTGCATGCTCGCGCGCATCGCGGAACTTCGCCAAAGCGGGCGCATCGCCGTGGCCCCGGGCCGGGGCGTATTGGTCAAGGCGGCAAAGCGGGACCAAGATCGGCGGCTTGATTTGCCTTCGATCGGTCCGCAGACGATCGAAGGCGCAGCGCGGGCCGGCCTCGCCGGGATCGCGGTCGTCGCCGGGAGCACCATTGTTGCCGAACCCGAACGCATCAGTGCGACCGCCGACCGTGCGCGGCTGTTCGTCCTCGGCGTGCGCGAGCAGGCGGCCGGGCGATGACCGCACGGCCCGCGCATCCGTCTGAATTCGTCTTTCTCGTCGCCGCCGAGGAGTCGGGTGATCGGCTCGGCGCCGCGCTGATGCGGGCGCTGCGGGAGCGCACCACAGGACAGGTGCGCTTTGCCGGGGTGGGGGGCGGGGAGATGGCTGCCGAAGGTATCGCGAGCCTTTATCCGATCGACGACCTTCCGCTGATCGGCTTCAGCGCGATCCCGCGACGGCTTCCAAAGATCCTGCGGCTCATGCGTTTCACGGCCAAGGCCGTGGTGGAGCGACACCCGCACGTGCTCGTCATCATTGATAGTCCCGGTTTTACCCGGGGCATTGCGCGGCGGGTGCGCGCCGCCGATCCGACGATCCCGATCGTGGAATACGTCTCGCCCTCGGTCTGGGCCTGGCGCCCGGGACGCGCCAGGGTGATGCGGGCCTACATCGACCACATCCTGGCGCTGTTGCCGTTCGAGCCCGCGGTGCACCAGCGGCTGGGCGGCCCGCCCTGCACCTATGTCGGCCATCCGCTGATCGAAGAGATCGGAAACCTGCGTCCAAGTCCCGAGGAGGCGCGTCGTCGCCTCTCCGATCCGCCGGTATTGCTGATGCTGCCGGGAAGCCGCTCCGGCGAGCTTGAGCGATTGCTGGGCGTCTTTGCCGATGCCGTGGCGCTCCTGCGCGAGCGCGTGGGATCGCTCGAGTTGATCGTGGCGACCGTCCCGCATCTTGCCGGCGCGATCCGCGAAGCCAGCGCACGATGGCCGCTGCGGCCGCGGATCGTGGTCGAGAAGGCGGACAAGCAGGCGGCATTCCGTGTCGCCACCGCGGCGCTCGCGAAGTCCGGCACGGTCACGCTCGAGCTTGCGCTAGCCGGCGTTCCGATGATCGCCGCCTACAAGGTATCGGCGATTGAGTACATCGCGGTCGGACGAGGAATTCTGAAGCGAATTCCATCGATCATCCTGACCAACCTTCTGCTCGGCGAGAACGTGGTGCCGGAGCTGCTTCAGCAGAATTGCACCGCGGAAAATCTCGCCGTGGCTCTTCGGCCGCTGCTCGGCGATACGCCGGAGCGCCGGCGCCAAATCGAGGCGTTTTCCCGCCTCGATGCCATCATGGAGGTGGGATCGAGCGCGCCCGCCCTGCGGGCCGCCGACATCGTGCTCGCCGAGGCCCGGCGCGCGGTGAAAGCTCCGATTGCTCCCGAGAAAGCCGGAATCTGACGGCCAGAGGCCTCGGTGGCCGCCTGCGGCAGTGGAGGAGACTCTGGGACCGAGCGCGAGACGAGGCTAAAGACTGTTCACTTCCGGCGCGAGATCGGCACGTAGTCGCGCTGCGTGGCACCCGTATAAAGCTGGCGTGGACGCCCGATCTTTTGTTGTGGATCCTCGATCATTTCCTTCCACTGCGAAATCCAGCCGACGGTGCGGGCAACCGCGAACAGAACGGTGAACATCGTGGTGGGAAAGCCCATCGCCTTGAGTGTGATCCCGGAATAGAAGTCGATGTTGGGATAGAGCTTCTTCTCGATGAAGTAGTCGTCGTGGAGGGCGACCCGCTCGAGCTCGAGCGCGACGTCCAGCAGCGGGTCGTCCTTGGCGCCGATCTCGTTCAGCACTTCGTGGCAGGTCTTCTGCATGATCTTCGCGCGCGGGTCGTAGTGCTTGTAGACCCGGTGGCCGAATCCCATCAGGCGGAAGCTGTCGTTCGGATCTTTGGCCCGGCGGATGTATTGCGGGATGCGTTCGGGTTTGCCGATTTCGCTCAGCATGTTCAGCGCAGCTTCGTTGGCGCCTCCATGAGCCGGCCCCCACAGACACGCGCAGCCGGCCGCGATGCAAGCGAAGGGATTGGCGCCCGAGGAACCAGCGAGCCTAACCGTAGAGGTCGAGGCATTCTGCTCGTGATCGGCGTGCAAGATGAAGATGCGGTCCATCGCGCGCGCGAGCACGGCATTGGGCTTGTAGTCCTCGCATGGCACGGCGAAGCACATACGCAGGAAATTCGTCGCATAGTCGAGGTCGTTTTTCGGATAGATGAAGGGCTGGCCGATCGAATATTTGTAAGCCATCGCCGCGATCGTCGGCATTTTTGCAATCATGCGGATCGAGGCGATCATCCGCTGGGTCGGATCGGAGATGTCGGTCGAGTCGTGATAGAACGCCGAGAGCGCGCCGACGCAGCCCGTCATGACCGCCATCGGGTGTGCGTCGCGCCGGAAGCCCTGATAAAACCGGCTCATCTGCTCGTGCACCATGGTGTGGTGCGTGACGCGATTATCGAAGTCCGCCTTCTGCGCAGCGGTGGGAAGCTCGCCGTAGAGCAGGAGATAGCAGGTTTCGAGAAAGTCGCCGTGCTCGGCCAGCTGTTCGATCGGATAGCCGCGATAGAGCAGGATGCCTTCATCGCCGTCGATATACGTGATCTTCGACTCACAGCTGCCGGTCGAGGTGTAGCCGGGGTCGTACGTGAACATCCCGGTCTCGGCGTAGAATTTGCCGATATCGATCACTGCAGGGCCGATCGTTCCGTCGTAGATCGGGAACGTGGTCTCCTTGTCGCCGACGACGAATTTGCCGGATTTGATGTTGGCGCCGGTCTTCGCATCCATGATCGAGCCCTCGGTTGTATCGCCCGGCGGACCGGCACTCCCCAGCAGCGGATGGCTCGCGCCAGCGCTTGCAACGCTCGCGGGGGAGGCCGCCGTTTTGCGTAGCCCATCCCAGTGTGCACTGCAAGACGGCGGGCCGATGGGGCCTACATGCGTCGGATCACGCCGACTTGAAGGCACATTCCGTTCGGCCCGAGCGCCCAGCTCCCGCGGAGAATACGGCTCAGCCGCTTGCGATCGGCACGGCTTGGTCTTGCAGCCGGCCAAGGCTTTCGCTCTTCCCCAGCACCGCCAACACGTCGAAGATCGGGGGCGAGGTGGTGCGCCCCGTGAGTGCAGCGCGAAGCGGCTGTGCGACGCTGCCGAGCTTGATGCCCTTGCGTTCGGCGAAGGCGCGCACCGCCTGCTCGGTCGTCTCCACATTCCAAGGCTCGAGCGCCTTGAGGTCTTCCGAAAGATCACCGAGGAGGGCGCGCGCGTCCGGCGTCAGTAGGCCCGCCGCGTTCTCGTCGAGTCCCAGCGGCCGGTCGGCCACGATGAAGCGGGCGCCGTCCGCAAGCTCGACCAGGGTCTTGGCCCGCTCCTTCAGGCCGCCCATGGCCGCAAGCAGCTTTTGGCGTATCTGCGGGGTCAACTTGGCGGCAAGTTGAGTGCCGCCGACGATGTGCGGGAGCACGCGTTCGAGTTCGGCGAGAAGATCGGTGTCGCTGGTCTGCCGCAAATAGTGGCCATTGAGACTCTCGAGCTTGGCAAAGTCGAAACGCGCCGGCGAGCGTCCGATTTGCGGCAGGTCGAAGGCTGCCACCATCTCCTCAGTCGTAAAAATTTCCTGATCGCCGTGGCTCCAGCCCAGCCGCACGAGATAATTGCGCATAGCGGCGGGCAGATAGCCCATCGCCCGGTACGCATCCACGCCAAGCGCGCCATGTCGCTTGGACAATTTCGAGCCGTCCGGCCCATGGATGAGCGGGATGTGCGCCATCACCGGAATAGGCCAGCCAAGCGCATTATAGATCTGCGTCTGTCGCGCGGCATTGGTGAGGTGATCGTCGCCGCGGATGACATGGGTTACGCCCATGTCGTGGTCATCCACGACGACCGCGAGCATGTAAGTCGGCGTGCCGTCCGAACGCAGCAGCACGAGGTCATCGAGATTTTCGTTCTGCCAGACGACCCGCCCCTGCACCTGATCTTCGATCACGGTTTCGCCGGTCAGCGGCGCCTTGAGCCGAATCACCGACGCGGCTCCGGGCGGGGCTTCCGACGGATCGCGGTCGCGCCAGCGACCGTCGTAGAGCTTGGCCCGGCCTTCGCTACGCGCCTTCTCGCGCATCTCGGCCAGTTCCTCGGGCGTGGCATAGCAACGATAGGCGCGGCCTGTCTCCAATAGCGCGTGCGCCACCTCGCGGTGGCGTTCGGAGCGTGAGAATTGGTAGACGGTGTCGCCATTCCAATCGAGACCGAGCCAAGTAAGCCCCTCGAGAATGGCGTCGATCGCGGCCTGGGTGGAGCGTTCGCGGTCGGTATCCTCGATCCGCAGCAACATTTTTCCGCCGCGTCCGCGGGCATAGAGCCAATTGAACAGCGCGGTTCGCGCCCCCCCGATGTGCAGGAAACCCGTGGGCGAGGGAGCAAAGCGCGTGACGATGGTTTCGCTCATCTCGGTTGATGTTGCTACGGGTCCGCGCGGGGCGGGCCGAGATCGGCGCACGCAAGGCCGTCGCAGCGTGCAAGGCCAGGTCCGTGTAGCACAGAATTACCATAGGTCAGCAAAGGTTTTGCGGGTCAACGGCTTGGCGCGCGCTCGCGGATTTGGCACATAGGCCGCGGTTTCGAGAACAGGGTTGACGCAGCATGACGGAAGCTCCAACCGCGGTGGCAGAGGCAGGGCGCGACTTCATCCGCGATATCATCGCCGCTGACCTCGCGGCGAACCGATAGACGAATGTGGTAACGCGCTTCCCGCCGGAGCCCAACGGATACCTGCACATCGGTCACGCCAAGGCGATCTGCCTTAACTTCGGCGTGGCGCAGGAATTCGGCGGCCGCTGTCATCTGCGCTTCGATGACACAAACCCCACCAAGGAGGAGCAGGAATATATCGATGCCATCGAGCGCGACGTGCGCTGGCTCGGCTTCGACTGGGGAACCCACCTCTATCACGCCTCGGACTATTTCGAGCAACTCTACGATTGGGCCGAGCACCTGATCCGCACCGGAAATGCTTATGTCGACGACCAGTCGCAGGAGGAGATGCGAGCCAACCGCGGGACGCTGACCGAGCCGGGACGCAACAGTCCGTGGCGTGAACGGACGACGGAAGAAAACCTCGACCTGTTCCGGGGTATGCGCGCCGGCGAGTTCCCGAACGGGGCGCGGGTGCTGCGGGCCAAGATCGATATGGCCTCAGGCAATATCAATCTGCGCGATCCCGTGCTCTATCGCATTCTGCACGCGAGCCATCCGCGCACCGGCACGGCCTGGTGTATCTATCCGAGCTATGACTTCGCCCATGGTCAATCCGATGCCATCGAGCACATCACCCACTCCCTCTGCACGCTCGAATTCGAGGACCACCGGCCTCTGTACGATTGGTTGCTCGAACATCTCCCGGTTCCGTCTCGACCGCGGCAGTACGAATTCGCGCGGCTCAATCTCACCCATACGGTGCTGTCCAAGCGGGTGCTCACCGAATTGGTGCGCGGCGGGCACGTCAGCGGCTGGGACGATCCGCGCATGCCGACGCTGGCAGGGCTTCGCCGCCGCGGCGTTCCGCCGGAGGCGGTGCGCGATTTCGTCAAGCGGGTCGGGGTTGCTAAGGCCAACAGCGTGGTCGACATCGCCATGTTCGATTTTTCGGTCCGCGAGGTCCTCAACCGCACGGCCTTGCGCCGGATGGCCGTCCTGCGTCCGCTGAAAATCGTCATCGAGAATTATCCGGACGGCCGTTTCGAGGAGCTCGAAGCGGTCAACCATCCGGACAATCCTGGCGCGGGAACACGCCGGGTGCGCTTCGGCCGCGAGCTCTATGTCGAGCGCGACGATTTTATGGAGAACCCGCCGAAGAAATTCTATCGGCTCTCGCCCGGACGCGAGGTTCGGCTGCGCTACGCCTATTTCGTGACCTGCCGAGAGGTGGTGAAAAATCCGGCCGGCGAAGTGGTTGAGCTTCGCTGCAGCTACGACCCCGCCACTCGCGGTGGAAACTCCCCCGACGGCCGGAAGGTACAGGCCACACTGCATTGGGTCTCGGCCGCCGATGCAGT
>CBFGVM010000003.1:0-36183 GCA_965652015.1 uncultured Alphaproteobacteria bacterium | reverse complement strand
GTCGAATTGAGCGTCACACCATCATCACGATCGATCCGGTGGTCCGGCGCGATTCAATGTCGGCGTGGGCGCGCGGCGCCTCCTGCAACGGATAGGTTTTGCTGATCTCGACCTTGATCTTGCCGCTGTCGACCATCGCGAACAGGTCGTGCGCGGCGGTGAGAAGTTCGGCACGCGTCGCCGTGTAATTCGACAGGCTCGGGTGCGTGAGATAGATCGATCCGAGCGCGCCGAGGCGGCGCGGGGGCATCGGATCGGGATCGCCCGAGGCTTCGCCGAAGGATGCCATGACGCCGCGCCGGCGCAGGCATTCGAGCGAAGCCTCGAACGTCGCCTTGCCGACCGAATCGTAGACCACCGGAACGCCTTCGCCGCCGGTGATGTCGCGCACGCGCGCGGCAAAATCCTCGCGCGTGTAGACGATGGGATGATCGCAACCGTGCGCATGGGCGACCGCGGCCTTTTCATCGCTGCTCACCGTGCCGATCACGGTAGCGCCGAGGTGTTTTGCCCATTGGCACATGATGAGGCCGACGCCGCCGGCGGCGGCATGGATGAGGATCGTATCGCCGGGGGTAACCTTGTATGTGTCGTGCAGGAGGCAGCGTGCCGTCATGCCGCGGATCATCATCGAGGCGGCCGTGCGCTCATCGATGCCAGTGGGCAAGCTGATGACGCGCGCTGCCGGGACAATGCGGAATTCGGCATAGGCGCCTTCCGGCATGCCGGCATAGGCGACGCGGTCTCCGACCGAAAGCCCGCTCACGTCGGGTCCCACCGCATCGATCACGCCGGCGCTTTCGAGACCGATCGCGGAAGGAAGCGATTTCACCGCGTGTATGCCGCGCCGCATCAGCACGTCGCGATAATTGACCGCGACCGCCACGTTTCGGATGCGCACCTCTCCGCGGCGGGGAGCGCCGACCTCGACCTCCTCGAAGCGCAGCACCTCGGGACCGCCGTGCTCGTGGAATCGAAACGCCTTGCTCACGGCGCGAGCTCCTTCGAGAGCGCTTCCATCATGTCGGCGAGGTCATCGAGCGCGTTGAAGCGCGGCTGCGCCGCGATGTGCGGCGTCAGGACCACGTTATCGAAACCCAACAGCTCGTCGTCGCCGCGGCCGGGCTCCTCGTAGAGCGGGTCGAGGGCGAAGCCGCCGAGCCGGCCCGATTTCAGCGCCTCGATCAATGCAGCGCGGTCGACCACGTCGGCGCGCGCGATGTTCACCAGGAATGCACCGGGCTTCATCTGCGCAAATTGGGCGCGGCCGATGATAGAGCGGGTGGCGGGGCCGCCCGGCAATTGCGGTATCACCCAATCGCTCTCCGCGAGCAGCTTCTCCAGCGGCGCGTAGGTTGCCTTGAGCTCGTGCTCTTCCGCCTCGGGCAGCCGGGTGCGCTGGTAATAGAGAATGCGCATTCCGAACACTGCCGCCCGGATCGCGATTTCACGGCCGATCTCGCCTAGACCGATGAGCCCAAGCGTGGCGCCGTTAAGGGTACGCAGACCAGAGATGCGCGGCCAGTTCGAGTTGGGCGTGTGACGGCGGTCGAACGGCTTGTAGGCGTAGCCGATCTGGCGCAGCTGTTCGACGCTGATACGGCCGGAGAGGCGATGCAGTTTCTTGGCGAGTATGAGCATCAGCGCGATGGCCAGTTCGGCGCACGCTATATTGGCGCGGCGGCGGATGGTCAGCACCTTGATGCCCTTGGCGGCGCAGGCGGCGGTATCGACGTTGCGCGGCCTCCAGCCGAATTTCTGCACGACACGCAAAGTCCTGCCGGCGGCAAGCTCCTCGTTTCCGACGTGGAGCGATTCGACTACCAGCGCGCAGCTGCCGGACAAGGCCGCGCGCAGCTCGTCTTGCGTTTCGACGAGCCGCACCTCGCGCGGAAAAAGCTTGCCCACGCGGGCGCGCACGCGCTCGCAGTAGCCGGCGAAATCGGGCTCGTCGTGGGCAAAAAAATCGGCAAACGCGGCGGAGCGCTCGCCGGGGGTTTTGGGATCGAGCACCACGCCGACGACGCGCAGGAAACGATCGTCCTCGACGACGAGGGCACCATCAGACGGCACGGGGGAAACTCCGGACAGACTCAAGGCGCGAGCGGCTCGAGATCGAGCTCGAGCGCCTGCAACACGCGCGCGTTCATATTGTAGGTGCCGATGAGCACGGTCAATTCCACGATCTCCCGCGGGTTGAAATGGCGCTCGACCTCGGCGAACACGGCGTCAGGCACCGCGATATCGCGGGTCATCGTATCGGCATAGGCGAGCGCGGCGCGCTCGCTCGCGCTGAAAAATTCCGAGCTGGACCAGTCCGCGAGCGCGTCGCATTCGGCGCGCGAAAGTCCGTCGGCGAGGGCCAAGGACGGCACGTGCTGGCGCAGCACGTATTGCGAGTTGGTCAGATGGCCCATGCGGATGATCACGATCTCGCGCAGCCGGCCGGACAGCGTCGTCTTCCATCGCACCGTATTGGAGTGATGAAACCAGCTCTCGGCGAGCGGCGGCGCGTTGAGCAGCATGCGATAGATGTTGATCAGCTTGCCGCGGCGCCCGGCGCGGAATCTTTCGATCATCTCCGCCAGTTCGGGATGCTCTTGCTCTTGGATCAGAGGTACGCGAGCCACGGGTATCCCCTTTTTTGAGCTTCGGCACGGGTAGGCAAGACGTATCGTACGCGCCGGCAATCCTGCATCACGCGATTTGCCCACCCCACAGCGGGCGGTGATCGCTACTCCATCTTAAACCCGGTCGTCCTGATGATCGGAGTCCAGCGCGCAAGCTCCGCTCCGATGAATTGCCGTGTCGCCTCGGGGCCGGAGTCGAGGATCGGCTCGAAGCCGGACGCCAGGAGGATGCGCTGAACGTCCGCGTCCGCCATGATTTGTCGCGTCGCCTCGGCGATCCGCTCGATGATGGGTTGGGTGACGCCGGCAGGCGCAAACAGGCCGTTGAGATTGCCGGCGATCATGCCGGGCAATCCGGCTTCGATCGAGGTCGGAATATCGGGCGCCGCTTTGATGCGCGACGCCGCATTGACCGCGAGGATGCGCACCTTCCCCGCCCGATGGAATTCCAGGAGCGGGCCGCCCACGTTCGGCGTCATCATCGGAATGTGGCCGCTGGCGAGATCGGCCACGCCGGGCGCCGCGCCCTTGTAGGGAATGTGCACGATGTCGGGTGCGCCGATCAGCTGCTTGAACAATTCGCCTGCGAGGTTGGTAACGGTGCCGGCGCCGGCCGAGCCGTATGAGAGCTTGCCCGGATTGGCCCTGGCGTAGGCGATGAGCTCAGCGAGATTGCGTGCGGGCACGGATGCGTGGACGACGATCGAGGTCGGGGCGTTGCACAGAATGTAGATGCCGATGAAATCCTTGAGCGGATCGTAGGGCGGATTCGGCATGATCGCGGGAATGAGCACCTGCGTGCTGGTATTGCCGAACAGGAAGGTGTGACCGTCCGGCTGCGCACGTGCGACTTCGGCCGCGCCCGTAACACCGCCTCCGCCGCCCCGGTTCTCCGTGACCACGGTGCCGAGCACGGGCTTCATCTTTTCCGCCCATAAGCGGCCGACCACGTCGGTTGCCCCGCCCGGGGAGAACGGCACGACCAGTCTGATCGCGCGATCCGGATAGGCAAGGCTGCGCGGCGCCAGCAACGCGACCGACAGCACGCTCAAACCGCCGGCCAGTACCTCACGTCGGTTCATGGGATCGTGCTCACGTCGTCGCCTCGATCTTGGCGCGCAACTCCGGCTCCACCTCGGGCATGATTCCGAACCACGCCTGGAAGGCCGGCCGCGCCTGGTGCAGCAGCATGCCGAGCCCGTTCACCGCCGGATTGCCGCGCTTGCGGGCAGCGGCGATGAGCGCCGTCTCGCGCGGAATATAGACGATGTCGGACACGAGCGCGCTCATCGGCAAGCGATCGAGCGCAAGATCGAGCGGCGGCTCGCCGACCATGCCCTGGTTAGTGGTGTTGACCAGCATCGCCGCACCCTCGAGCGCGCGCTCGCGCTCCTCCCAGCTCAGCGCCGTGATCGGGCCGCCCAATTCATCCGCCAGTGCCTTGCCTCGCGCCAAGGTGCGATTGACCAGGCGAATTTCGCGCGCGCCTTGGTCGATCAGGCCGACCAGTACGGCTCGGGCGCCGCCGCCCGCGCCGATCACGACGATGGGGCCGCTATCGGCGCGCCAATTGGGCTGTGCCTCGCGCACGCTTTCGATATAGCCGAACGCGTCGTGGTTCTGGCCTTCGAGTTTTCCGTCGGTTGCGACCACGACGCAGTTCACCGCGCCGATGCGACGGGCAAGCGGATCGACCTTGTCCACGATCTTGAGCGCCGCCTCCTTGTGCGGAATGGTGAGATTGCACCCGGAGAAGCCGAGCGCCGGCAGCGCCCGAAGTCCCGCGCGCAGATGTTCGCGCGCAATGGCGAGCGGCATATAAGCGCCGGTGAGACCGTATTTGGCGAGCCAGTAATTGTGCAGCTTCGGCGAGCGCGAATGCATGACCGGATCGCCCATCACGCCGGCCAGGAGAAAGCGGTCAGTGTGGCTCATGGCAGTCAATGCAATCATTATGAACTAAGGGGCTATTCCGTGCACCTACTGCACATTGCAACAAGCTCTTTGACCGTTCAATCAAGCCCGAGGACGTCGGGGTGGAGTCGTCCGTCTCATCGAGCGGAAATTCGGTGAAAAAATTCGGTTCGTCGTACCGGCAAAAAGAACCCCCGGCAATACGACCGGGGGCTACGCTTAGTTCTAAAACGTCCAGCCTAAACCAGCCTGATGTTCTTCAGCGGCAGCTGGCGCACCGGCTTGCCGGTCGCGGCATGGATGGCGTTGAGCACCGCCGGCGCCACCACGCAGATCGTCGGCTCGCCGACGCCGCCCCAGAAATCGCGGCTCGGCACGATCACCGTTTCCACCTTCGGCATTTCCGCAAGCAGCATGATCGGATAGCTGTCGAAGTTCAAATCCACCATTCGCCCATCCTTGACCCTGCACTCGCCGTAGAGCGTGGCGCTGAGTCCATAGGCGACGGAACCTTCGACCTGCGCTGCGATCTGGTCCGGATTGACGGCGTGCCCGCAATCGAGCGCGAGTACCATGCGGTGGACCTTGAGTTGGCCGCGGTCGCTGACCGAGACCTCGGCGACGGCGGCCGAGTAGCTGCCGTAACCCATGAACTGGGCGATCCCGCGATGGATGCCGGGAGGGAGCGGCTTGCCCCAGTCGCCCTTCTCCGCCGCGGCGTTGAGCACCGCGAGATGCTTGGGATGGTTGCCCATGAGCGCGCGGCGGAACTCGAGCGGGTCCTTGCCGGCCGCACGCGCCACCTCATCGATAAAGCATTCCATGTACACGCCGTTCTGGTTGGTATTGACGCCGCGCCAGGGGCCGACCGGCACATGGGTGTTGCGCATGACGTATTCGATGAGCAGGTTCGGCACGGTGTAACCGAGCTGCGCATCGCCGGGCTCCTCCCAAAGCCCCTGCAACTGGCGCCTGTCTTTACCGTTGACGATGCCCGCCGGGTTCAAGGTGGCGTTGATTGACTGCCCGCAGACGCGCACGTGCAACCCCACGAGATTGCCGTTCGCATCGAGACCAGCGGCGCAACCGCATTGCGAGATCGGCCGGAAGAAGTCGTGCGCCTGATCCTCCTCCCGGCTCCAAATCAGCTTGATCGGCACGCCCGGAAACTCCTTGGCGATCGCCACCGCCTGGTGCACGTAATCCTGCGTGCCGCCGCGCCGGCCGAAGCCGCCGCCGAGGTCGGTCCTGTAGACCTCGCATTTGGCGAGGGGCACGCCGGAAGCCTCCGATAGGGCGGCCATCGACGCCTCCGCGTTCTGCGTCGCCACCCACACCTCGGCTTTGTCGGCCGAGAGCCTCACCGTGGCATTCATGGGCTCCATGGTCGCATGCGCGAGGAACGGCGTGCTGTAGACCGCCTCGACCTTTTTCGCCGCGCTCTCGATCGCCTTGAGCGCGTCGCCATTGCGCCGGTCGCCGTTGGTGACGGTTGCGGCGAGCCCTTCCTTGAGCTGCTCGGCAATCGACGCGCTCGATACCGATGCGTTGGGCCCTTCGTCCCAAACGATCGGCAAAGCATCGAGGGCCGTCTTGGCCCGCCACCACGTGTCGGCAACCACCGCGATGGCGGTGTCCTTCACCTTGACGACCTTGCGCACGCCGGGACGGCTCGCGATCTTGGCTTCGTCGTAGCTCGCGACCTTGCCGCCGAACACGGGGCAATCCTTGATCGCGGCGCACAGCATGTTCGGCAGTTGGATATCGATTGCGTAGATCTGACTGCCGTCGAGCTTGTTAGCGGTGTCGATCCGTTTCACCGGCTTGCCGGCGATTTTCCAGTCTTTTGGGTCCTTGAGCTTGATGGCTTTGGGATCCGGCGGTTCAAGCTTGGCCGCGGCCGCGGCGAGCTTGCCATAGCTCAGCGAGCGGCCGGAGGCGGCGTGGGTGATCACGCCGTCGGCAACCGTCACCTCGGCAACAGGAACCGTCCACTCCTCGGCCGCCGCCTGCAGCAGCATGATGCGCGCGGCGGCGCCGCCGCGGCGGACATAATCCTGCGAGCCGCGGATGCCGCGGCTGCCGCCGGTCGACATGTCGCCCCAGACTCGCTTGCGGGCGAGGTTTTGCCCGGGCGTGATCTGTTCCGCCTTCACCTTCGTCCAATCGCACTCGAGCTCTTCGGCGACGAGCTGGACGAGGCCCGTAATCGTGCCCTGGCCCATCTCCGAGCGCGCGATGCGGATCACGCAAGTGTCGTCCGGCTTGACGAAGACCCAGGCGTTGACCTCGGCGCCTTCGCTCTGCGCCATGGCGGAACCGAAGCCGGAGGGCAAATTGAATCCGAGCGCGAGCCCACCGCTCGCGGCGGCGGAGCCGACAATGAACGTGCGGCGAGAAAGCTTCGCGGCTTTGCCGCGGATCGTCTTTTTCACGGCAGGCCTCCCTAGGTTCTGGATGTATCGTTGGCCGCCATGTGCACGGCAGCTCGGATGCGCTGATAGGTTCCGCATCGACAGATGTTGGTCATGGCCTCGTCGATGTCTTTATCGGTGGGCTTCGGCGTGCGCTTGAGCAATGCCGCGGCGGCCATGATCTGTCCCGATTGGCAATAGCCGCACTGGGGCACGTCGAGTGCCGCCCAGGCCTTCTGCACCGGATGCGATCTGTCGGAAGACAGCCCCTCAATGGTGACGATCCGGTCGCTCTCCCTCACGTCGGCGACGCGGATGGAGCAGGAGCGCTGCACCTCGTTGTTGATGTGCACGGAGCAGGCGCCGCATTGCGCGATGCCGCAGCCATACTTCGTGCCGGTGAGGCCGACCTGCTCGCGGATCACCCACAAGAGCGGGGTGTCCGGCTCCACCTCCACGTCACGAACACGGCCATTAATGTTGAGCTTTGCCATGAGGATCCTCTCCCGAATTCCTTCGATCATTTTCTTATTGCTTTTCGGCGATGCAGGGCGGCGACTGAAAATTGAAAGCGCTTGCGAGATGTCCTGCAGCATAGCGTGTCAGCCCCCGGTTGCCTACGGGCCGGGTCGGCGGTTCCGCACGAAAGCCAGCGTGCGTCATCTGTGTAAGATTTGAGCGTAGCGAAATGCTCGAGGTTTTCGCGGATTGCGGATTTCGTTCCGCTCAATGATGGCTACAAGCCTCGCCCGTGAGCAAATTGCGGCCATGAGTCACATCCGCAACACTCTTCGAGGGTTTCGGTTGTGACCACTGGCGGTGATCCCTACATTGGGTGGGAAGGTAGCGAGGCACAGATGGACCGGCGACGACGCGCATCAGAAACCGATCAGCCCGGTGTCGAGCCGGAGATCATTCCGCCCGGTGATGTGCGCTGGCGCAAGGCCGACCCGCGAATGCACAGTGCGCAGCGGGTCTACGTGGCAAGGATCGGCCCGATTGGTTTCGCCATCATGGCGGTTGCGATCGCGTTGCTGGCAGCACTGTTTTTCATATTGCTGTTGAGTGCGTTCGTGGTGCTGCTGCCGCTCGCAGGCTTGGCTCTGGCGATCATCATCGGCATCGGTCTGTTCCGGATCCTGATTTGGCGGCGGCTGTGAGCGGCCGCAGTAGCCCGGACTGAGCGCAGTGAAATCCGGTGC
The DNA here is from genome assembly GCA_965652015.1 of uncultured Alphaproteobacteria bacterium. Taxonomy (GTDB): domain Bacteria; phylum Pseudomonadota; class Alphaproteobacteria; order Rhizobiales; family Xanthobacteraceae; genus VAZQ01. The sequence goes on along the minus strand of CBFGVM010000003.1, from coordinate 28,023 downwards.
GGCGTCGCCGCAAAATTATGAACGGGCTGATGCTTGAGGCATCAGCCCGCTCGACCTGATCATGGACATTGAGCGTGAAGATCGTCCGGGGGGACGCGGACGGTGCGATTAGAGCGCGTTGACTCCCGACTGCTTGAGGAGATCGGCCATTTTGTTCCGGGCATAGAACATGCGGGTCTTCACCGTCGCAGCCGGCACCCCGACGATCTGCGCCACCTCGTCAACCGACTTCTCGTGGTAGTACACGAGGTCGATGACTTCGCGGTGGGCCGGCGAGAGCTGCCGCAGGCACTTCTGCACGATGGTGCTGCGATCCTTCTTGTGCACCACGGTCTCCGGATCGTCGGCGGTGTCCTCGATCGACGCCGCCATCTGATCGTCCAGGTGCTCGTCGGTCCGCCGCCGCAGCGCGGAGAGCGCCTTGTAGCGGGCGATCGCGAGCAGCCAGGTGGAGACCTGAGACTTCGACTCGAAGGCCTCGGCCTGCCGCCAGACGTCGAGGAATACCTCGCTCACGAGGTCCTCGGCGAGCGACTGGTTTCCCGTCAGACGGAGGATGAACCGGTACACCCGCACATTGTGCCGGGCGTAGAGCACCTGCATGGCGCGCTTGTCGCCGTCGGCGATGAGGCCGATGAGCGCCTCGTCCGACGTTTCCTGCGCAGGCGCCCGCAAGTGCGGCGACGCGATGTCGCGCAGCACGAATTGATTTTGCATTGTGATCCCCTGTTAGTCAGCCCTTAACCACATGACTAGCAAAGGCCTGTTGCTTCGATGTTACGTCAGGGGTGAAAAATGGTTTCGTCGGCCAGCTGAATTGTTTCGTCGCTGAGCTGACGACGAAACAAAGGTATCAAAATACCCGGAAATGTTTCATCCGGTGAGGCAATTTTGTCTCAGTCCAGCGGAATTGCTTCGCCGGTCGGGGAGAACAGGTAGCCTCCGCCGCGCACGGTGCGTATGACCGAGGGGCGGGCGGGATCCGGCTCGATTTTCCGCCGGATGCGCATGATTCGCAGGTCGATCGCCCGATCGAAGGCCTCCGCGTCGCGGGCATTGGCCAGTTCCAGCAAGCGATCGCGCGAGAGCACCCGCTTGGGATTGGCGGCGAAGACCTTCAGCAGGCCGTATTCCGAGGCGGTTAACGGGTGCTCGTTTCCCTCATCGTCCCGCAGTGCCCGGGCATCGTGGTCGAGCCATTTGGTTCCAAACCGCACCCGCGCGGTCGCCGGCGCCGCCGCCGGGTCGGCCGCCGGTTGGGGCGGCGGCTGAGGGGCGGTGCTCCGGCGCAGTACCGAGCGGATGCGCGCCAAGAGCTCGCGCAGCTCGCAGGGTTTGGCGAGGTAATCGTCGGCGCCGAGTTCCAGCCCGACCACGCGATCGATCGCACTCGCGGTGGCGGTGAGCATGATGATCGGCAAGCTGGTGCGGCGCTTGAGGTCGCGGATGATCGATAGCCCGTCCTCCTCCGGCATGTTGAGATCAAGCACGATCAGGTCCGGCACCTGCTGCGCGATGGCCGTCCGCAGACTGGCACCGCCATCGCACAGGCTGACGTTGAAACCATGCATGCGCAAATAGTCCCCGACCATTTCGCGCGCGGGCTGTTCGTCGTCCACTACGATGATGTGCTGCGCTTGGGTCATGTCACCGGCAATATCATCTTGAACATCGCGCCCTTTCCCGGGCCCGCGCTGTCAACCTCGATCCGCCCACCATGCAGATCAACGATACGCTTGACGATCGAAAGGCCCAGGCCGGTCGAGGTCTCGCCCGCGGTCGGCTTCGCCGAAAGGCGCTGGAAACGGCCGAACAGTCGAGAAATATCCTCCGGCGAAAGGCCTGCCCCCTGGTCGCTGACCTGAACAATTATACCGCCGTCCTCCTGCGCCACCAAGAGGTCGATGGCTCCGCCGATCGGACTGTACTTGATGGCGTTGCTCACCAGGTTGTCGATCGCCTCGCGGATACGGTCGGCGTCGCATGTGGCCGCATGATTGGGGGGCGCGGCGATGCTAATGGTCTGTTCCTTGCGCGCGGCGAGCGGCCGGTTTGCCTCCGCCACTTCCTGCACCAGGACGGAGATGTCGACGGGCTCGCGGCGGATAGTGATATCGAGGGCATCCGCCATCGCATCAGACACGAGATCGTCGACCATCTCGGTGAGCCGGTTAGCGGCGTCGCGGATATAGGCGATCTGCACCTTCACGTTCTCGTTGAGCGCACCGGCCGCGCCGATCATCTCTTGCAAGATTTCGGTCCGGCCGAGAATCACGCCCAGCGGATTTTTCAGGTCGTGGGCGACCGTGCCGAGGATCTCACTCTTGAACGCGTTCGCCTGCCGCAGCCTTGCCCATTGCGCGGCAAGCCGGCGGTTGGCGTTCGTCAGTTCTTGCGTGCGCGCCGCCACGCGCTCCTCGAGGCGCGTATTCGCCCGCTGTAGTTGCTCGTAGAGAATGACGTTGTCGAAGGCGATGGATAGCCGGCTGCAGAAGATCTCGACCAGCGTACGATCGGTGTCGGAGAGTTGGCGCGCCGCCTCGAGCACGACGACGACTTCGCGGCCGCTCACGGTCCTGATGTAGAGGACTGACCGGCGCGGCGAGAACTCATGGTGACGCCGGGCGAAGGCCTCCTCGACAAGCCGGCGCAGGTCGCTTTCGAGGATCTGCGAGACGTCGCTGCCGATGAAGCGGCTGTAGCAGCCGGAACCGGCGAGCACCGAGAACGTCTCCCGAGTATTTTGCGCTTCGCGCAATACCAGAATTCCGGCGCACTCCACATTCAGCAGCGACCCGATCTGGGTGAGAACGCCCTCGGCCAGCCGCTGCATCGACTTGAAGTCGAACAGAGTCGATGCCGCCTCGATGATGATCTCGAGCCCGCGGCGCGTTTCCACCATGCGCTGGAGTTGCTGATAGCTACGTAGCGCCGCAGTCAGCGAGGTGAATAGCTTGTCCGCCGTGAGCTCGGTCTTGGCCTTGTAGTCGTTGATGTCGTAGTCGACGATGACCCGCCGCTCCGGTGCCTGGCCGGGTTGACCGGTGCGAAGGATGATGCGCACGGTCTCGTTCTTGAGATCTTTGCGGATGAATTCCACCAGGCCCAATCCGGCCGTGTCGGTCTCCATGATGACGTCGAGCAAGACGACGGCGATGTCGGAATGCCGCCGCAAGAGCTCGCGCCCCTCCGCCGCCGAATAGGCCGAGAGGATTTCAAGGCCCTGTCCGTTCAGCCGATAGTCGCTGAGCGCGAAGCGCGTGCCGTCGTGCACGGCCGGCTCGTCGTCGATCACCGCGATCTTCCAGCGCGGGCCCCCCTCGGCAGGTTTCTCGCCCGGATCCTCGATCAGGTGGACGATATCGTCGTCAGCCATGCGCTTCGTCCGTCATTGTGCGGCCTGCGCCGGCTGCGATTCGCCGGGTGCCACGCGCGGCAGTGTGATGCGAAACCGCGTGCCCCAGCCGGGCCGCGATTCGAAGGCCAACCGGCCGCCGAGCTGCTGAGTCACCAAGTTGAAGATGATGTGCAGGCCCAGCCCGGTTCCGCCTTCCCCGCGTCGCGTCGTGAAGAAGGGATCGAACGCGCGCCGCTGGGTTTCCTCGCTCATGCCCACGCCGTCGTCGGAGACGAAGATGTCCACGTCATCGCGCACCTGCCGTGCCTCGACGGTGACGTTTCCGGAACGTCCGTCGGGGAAGGCGTGGACGACGCTGTTGAGGAACAGGTTGGTCAAGACCTGCCCATAGGAGCCCGGATAGCTGTCCATGCTGATGCCGGGCGGCACGTCGACGGTCAACGTGATCTGCGATTTTTTCAGCACCGGCCGCAGACTGGCGACGATCTGAGCGGTCGAGTCACGCAGATCGAACGGGCGCCGGTCAGCGTGACTGCGGTCGACGGCGACTTGCTTGAAGGATTGCACCAGTTCGCCCGCCCGATGCAGGTTGGCGACCAATTGATTGGCGGCATCGCGTCCGCCTTCGAGGAACTCGTCGAGGCGGGAGCGCCGCAGCGGACCGGAATTGACCTCCTTGGCGAACTCGTCGCACCTGCGGGCGAAGCTCGATGCCACCGTCAGGCTGATGCCGATCGGGTTGTTCACTTCATGCGCCACGCCGGCGACGAGTCCGCCCAGCGCCGCGAGCTTTTCCGCGGCGATGAGGTTTTGCTGCGCTTCGCGCAGGTCCTCGAGCGCCTTCTCCGCGTGATCCTTGGCGGCGCGCAGCTCATTCTCGGCCTTGCGCTTGGCGATGGCGTTTTCGCGAAAGACCGCGACCGCGCGCGCCATTTCGCCGATCTCGTCGCGCGCCTGCGTTCCTTGAATCGGCTGGTCGTATTTCTCCGATACGACGGCATGCATCGCGGCCATGATCTCCTTGAGCGGTACGATGATGCTGCGAGCGATCAGGGCCCCGATGACGACGATGAGCGTCAGGAAGATGACCGCGACCAGCGCCACGTTCTGGTAGATGTTGGCGAGAGTGTGGTCGAAGCTTCCCTGCGCCTGCAGTTCGCGCATGGTCATCTGTCCGGAAAGCTTGTTGATGACCGCGATCATGGCGGCCTGGTTGTCATCGATCGCGGTTTTGAGCAGGTTGGTTCGCATCGCGAATTGCTCGGCGAGCGTCTTCAATCCGTCGCCGAACGCGGCGGCGCGCTGAGCCAGCGCCTGCAGCGCCGTGCGCTGTAGGTTATTTTCCGCAAGATCGATCATCACCGGCACCGTCTGCTCGACCGTGGTGATGTTCTTGCGCGCCTCGTCGGCGGCATCCGTCGCGAGCGACAGGTAGAAAGCATTGGCGGCGACCAGGCTCGCGGTGAATGCTTCGCGCGACTTACCCAGCGACGGCAGCAGCAGGGCATCGCGCGCGCCGATGGCGCCCTCGATGATGGCATAAAGCCCCGCCATCTCCCTTGCCGGCTTGAGCACTTCATTCTCGTAGGTGTGCGCGATCGTCGTCTGGAGCGCACGGACCTCGCCGAAGCCCTGAAGAAATCGCTCGGTCACGGCGCGCAGCTCGTCCGCGGACCCTGATAGCACCGGATCCACCGCGCCGCGGTTACGCAGCGTACTGAGTACCTCGCCGTGTAGTCCGAGAATTTCCGTCAGGACCTCTTGGCTCGGCTGATTGATGTAACGATGGATCAGATTTTGCAGGCGGCTGGCTTCGCTTTCCAGCAATACCAGAAGCTTGTCGGATTCGCGCACCGTGCGCACGTCGTCCCAGGCTCGGCTGAGCACGTTGGCGCCGTTCCAGATCAGCGCGGCCAGGATGACGGCGACGGTTGCGTTGAGCGCGGCGATCAACAGCAGGCGCCACCGGATCGGCAACGCCCGAACGACGCTTTGCGTCTCCTGATCAAGGCTTCGCCGCGGCCGCGCAGTCCGCGCCACCGACGGCTCATCCTTGAGGGCAACCAAATCCAAACTCATTGAACCTGGCGAATGCGCTCGATCAATTGACGCAAGCCCGGATCGGTGACGGTCTTTGCGTAAATCGTGTTCATCGCCTGCTCGAAGGGCTTCCGGTCGAACTCGCTGATGATGGTATTGCCAGCCGCCCGTGCCTGCTGGCGCGAACGCTCCTCCAACCCGTGCCACAGATCGCGCATGTAGGCGCTGGACTTGCGCGCTGCATCGCGAAAGATGTTCTGGTCTTCCGCGGACAGGCTTTCCCATGCGCGCGGCGATACGACGAGCACCTCGGGTCCCATCGTATGCTCCGTGAGCGTGTAGTAGGGAGCGAGCTTGTAGTGGTTCGTGGTGACGTAGGACGGCCAATTATTTTCCGCACCGTCGATCAATCGGGTGGAAAGCCCGGTCGATACCTGCCCGTAAGGCAGCTCGACCGGTTCGGCGCCGAGCGCCTTGATCATTTCGACCATCACTTCCGATTGCTGCACCCGAATGCGCAACCCCTTCATGTCGGCCAAGGTGCGGATCGGCCGTACGCTGTTATAGATCGACCGCGAGCCGGAGTCGTAGAACGTCAAGCTGACAAAACCATGGCGTTGCGAGCTCGCTAGGATCTCGTCGCCGATCGCGTGATCGAGCACCTTGTGCAGATGGTCGAACGAGCGGAACAGGAACGGCAGCGCGAGCACGTTCGCCGCCGGGATCAACGATCCGATCGGCGCGACATTGGTGCGATTGAGATCGATGGCGCCGACCCGCGTCTGTTCGATGGTGTCTTTCTCTTCCCCGAGCTGGCGCGAATGGAACACGCGAATGCGGTGGCGACCCGCGGTGCCCTCCTCGACCAGGCGGGCCATGAACATGAGCGCCTGCACGGTGGGGTAATCTTGCGATTGGGTATCGGCGACGCGGAATTCACGCGCGGTCGCGAGCGGAAGTGCCACCACGACGACGAAGCACACGGACGCCGCCCTGCAAATATTCGCTCGCAAAATCAATGACATGGTCCCGTGCCCATGGCAGCAGCCCGACGCCAAATCGACACTATTCGCTTCGGCCGAAGCGCGTCAATCGAGGCGGGCATGTCTCGGTTTTGCGCGCCGGACGCTGTTTGCTTGTCCCCGCCAGGGTTGCGTCGCGGGGACCCCGAAGCGCATGGACTCGGCCGTTAGCCCTGGATTCCGCTTTCGCGGAGATGAGCGGAGTTTTATCTGCGCTAATACTGAGCCGCAACGATCGGGAGAACGGCCGATGGATGAAAACTATGCCCGCTTTTCGCGGCTGCTGATCGACCGGCCGCACGCCGGGGTGCTCCGCGTCGTCATGAATAGGCCCGACAAGCTCAACGCCGTCGACGGCGAAATGCACCGCCAGCTGACCGAAATCTGGCGCGTCATCGACGCCGATGCGAGCGTGAATTCAGTATTACTGACCGGCGCCGGCAAGGCGTTTTCGGCCGGCGGCGATCTCGAATTGCTGGATGAGATGATTGCGGATGTCGATACCCGCATGCGCGTTTGGAAGGAAGCGCGCGACATGGTCTACAACCTGATCAACTGCAGCAAGCCGGTGGTCTCGGCGATCAACGGGCCGGCGGTAGGTGCGGGGCTGGCGCTGGCTCTGCTTGCTGACGTTTCCATCGCCGCGAGATCCGCCCGTCTCATCGACGGCCATACCAAGCTCGGCGTTGCTGCCGGTGATCATGCGGCAATCGTCTGGCCGCTCCTCTGCGGCATGGCCAAAGCCAAATACCATTTGCTGCTGTGTGAGGCGGTCACCGGTGCGGAGGCAGAGCGCATCGGGCTCGTCTCACTCGCGGTGCCTGATGAGGACCTACAGGCTCGCGCAATGGATATCGCGGTGCGCTTGGCAGAAGGTGCCCCCAACGCGATTCGCTCAACCAAATACGCGCTCAATAATTGGTTGCGAATGGCCGGGCCGATCTTCGAAACCTCGCTCGGCATGGAATTCCTCGGGTTTGGCGGACGCGAAGCGCCGGAAGGCGCGGCGGCGCTGCGCGAAAAGCGCGCGCCCAAATTTCCCCCGTCCGGCGCGTGACCCGCGATATCGCGGACAAACCGGTAGCCCGGATTTCGCTGCGCTCAATCCGGACTACGAGTCGGCTGCGAGCGGCCGTGCCGAGGCTTGGCGCATCGCGTTGGTATCAATGCATCACCGTTCCGCCATCCACTGCGATGGTTTGTCCGGTGACCAGTTGACTTGAGTCGGACACCAGCCAGTGGACGACGCCGAGCAGATCGGATGGCGCGAGGTTTCTCGCAATCGCCTGGTTCGCCTTAATCGTATCGAGCGCCTTGTCGGCCTTCTCCGCGAAAAACTCGCGGGTGCCCTCGGTCAAGACCGCGCTCGGTGCAATCGCATTGACACGGATGTTGTCGCGGCCGAGCTCGCGGGCAAGCCCGCGGGTCAAACCGATCGCCGCGGCCTTCGACGTCGTGTAATGCAGCCCGTACGGCATTCCGTAAGTGGCCGCGAGCGACGCCATGTTGACGATGCTGCCGCCGCCGGCCTGACGCATCGCCGGCACCACTGCCTTGCAGCAGTTCCAGATGCCCTTGACGTTCACGGCCATGGCGGCGTCCCACTCGGACTCGGAGATCGTATCGAATCGGCCGCCCTTAAGGCTGCCGTAAAGCGCCGCATTGTTGATCAGCGCATCGATGCGTCCGAACGCATCGAGCGCGGCGCGCGCCATCGCCGTTGCCGAGGCGGCGTTGGCGACGTCGAGCTTGGCGCACACCGCCGTGCCGTTTTCCGCTTTCACCAGATCGAGCGTCTGCGTGCAATCATTGACATCTGCGAGCACGACGCGGCCGCCGAGACCCGCCAGATATCGCGCAAATTCCCGTCCGATGCCGCGCGCGGCGCCGGTGACCACAATGACCTTTCCCTCGATTTTCATTCTATGCCGGTATCACGGCTTCGGATTGACGGCTGCACCTTGCGCATGGACTCCTCCGATCCGCGTTTGAGAACCGACATTAGAGCAAGGTCGTGTGAAGTGAAATCAAGGCGCGCAGCAATGCACGTCGCCATTGTAGATCGAGCACAAAGTATCGTGCGCTCGCGCGCCGATGCTCAATTCGCCTCGACCTTGATGTTGGCCGCCTTGATGATCGGCCACCACTTCTCGATCTCGGCCTTGTGGTGAGCGGCAAGCGCCGCCGGCGTCTGTTGCTCGCGCGTCGCGATCACCTGGCCGAGATCGGTGAGCCGTTGCCGCACTGTCGGATCGGCCAGGGTGTCCATGACCGCGCCGTTGAGCTTGATAAGGACTTCCTTGGACGTGCCCTTTTGCACCCACAAGCCGTGCCAGAACGAGATGTGCATCCCTGGCGCACCGATCTCATCCGTGGTCGGGACATCGGGTAATGCCGGCCAGCGGGTCTGGGACATAACGGCAAAGGCCTTCATCTTGCCGCCGCGCACATAGGTCAGCGTTTGCGAGGCCTCGGCACACATGAGATCGATCTGCCCGCCGACCAGGTCCTGCATCGCCGGCGCCCCGCCGCGATAGGGCACGAATTGGACGCGGGTGTTGGTCTTGTCTTGGAAATAGAGCCCGCACACGTGCGCCGCGCTGCCGGCACCGACGCTGGCGACCGAGGCCTTGTCCGGGTTCGCCTTGAGCCAGGCGATCAGTTCTCTGGCGTCCTTCACCGGTAATGCATTTTTCCCGACGATCAACATCGGTGCGAACGTGAGCAGCGAGATCGGTTCGAAATCTCTCAGCAAGTCGTATGACGTGCGGTAAAGCGCGCCGGACCCGACAAAGCTGGTCCAATTGCCAAGGGCAAGGGTGTAGCCGTCGGGCGTCGCCTGGGCGGCGCGGGTAACGCCGATGGTCGACCCGGCGCCGGTCACGTTCTCGATGACGATAGGCTGGCCGAGCGAGGCCCGCATGCCTTCGCCCAGAATCCGCCCGAGCGTGTCGGTCGGGCCGCCCGCAGGGAACGGCACGATCATCGTGATGGGACGCGATGGATAATCTTGCGCCCGCGCGCCAATGCCGCATGCGAGATTGGCGCACCCCAGCGCCGCCGCGAATGCGACGGCACGCGATATCGTCTTCATCGGTTCCCTCCAGGTCTTTTGCGAGGACGATGACACGCGCGCTGACAGCGCGAAAGTCAGAAATACTGTCATTTTCCCCCAAACGAGCCGCGACATTTGGCAGCCCGTTTTGCGGCGATCAACTCGTCCGAACGCCTTCCCGTGCGAGCACCTCGTCCACCATCTCGCCGGCGAGCCCAAGGTAGGCGGCCGGATCGCACATTTTCTCGAGTTGCGCGCGCGAGAGGTGACGGGAGATATCGCCATTCTGCGCCAATAGATCGACCAGCGGCTCCCCGCTGGTCGCGACCTTGCGGCAGATGTCGTAGACGAGATCGTGCGCCCGTTGCCGCCCGAGATGCGGGCCGAGCCCCATCATCACGGCCTCCGAGACGATGGTGCCGTGGGTAAGATCGAGATTGGCCCGCATGCGGTCGGCGTCCACTTCGAGGCCCGATAGCATGAGCTTGGTCTGCGCGAGCGCGCCTGAGCTCAGCAAAAAGATTTCCGGCAGCGAAATCCATTCGATCTCCCACGGACCGGTCGAGCGCTCGTGGTCGGCAACCGCCGCTTCGAGCAGCGCGGCAACGTGCTGTCGCACCAGCGCGACGGTCGAATGGATATACAGACACGAGATCGGATTGCGCTTCTGCGGCATGGTGCTCGACGAGCCGCGGCCCTCGTGGAATGGCTCGTAGACCTCGCCCACCTCGGTCTGCATGAGAAGCTTCACGTCCATGGAAATCTTGCCGAGCGTGCCGGTGAGAACGCCGAGAAAGCAAGCGACCTCGCCGATGCGGTCGCGCACCGTGTGCCAGGCGATCTCCGGCTGTCCCAGGCCGAGCTCGCGCATCAGCTCGGCTTGCACTTTGAGGCCGTCGCGGCCGAGCGACGCCAAGGTTCCGACCGCGCCGCCGAATTCGCCCACCAGAACGCGCGGCCGCAGCTGCGCCAGCCGCTCGCGGTGGCGCTGCATCGCGGCGAGCAATGCGGCCGTCTTGAAGCCGAAGGTGAGCGGCACGGCTTGCTGCAGATTGCTGCGACCGGCCATCGGAGTATCGCGGTAGCGCCGGGACAAATCGGCAAGCGCATCGGCGATCGCCTCCATGTCTTTTTCGACGAGTTCGAGCGCGTCGCGGATCTGCAGGACCATGGTGGTGTCGGTGATGTCCTGCGTGGTGGCGCCCCAGTGGCACCATTCGCCGAGACCGTCGGCGCATAGCTCGACGATTTGCTGCACGATGCCGAGAATCGGGTAACCGATGCGCTCGGTCTGCTTCTTTAGGCGCGCGAAATCGATGTTCTCGATTCGGCATTGGCGCACGATCTCGCGCGCGGCTTCCTCCGGAATGATGCCCAGGCGGGCCTGCGCGCGGGCGAGCGCGGCCTCGATCGCGAGGCAATAGCCGGTCCTCGCTTCGTCGGAGAAAATCCGCCGCATCTGCGGCGTGGTGAAAATATCGCAAAAGATGGAGGAATCGAGCGCAGTCGCGGCCATGTTGGTTCTCCAATTCGGCGAATAGCGAGTGGCGAATAGGGCGCGGCCTCCGCAACCTATCCGTATTCGCCGCTCGCTAGATGATGATGCTCGGATTGCGCAGGTTGCGATCGCAGTCGATCAGGTTGACCTGGCGGACCTGGATGAGCCAGCGGTCTGCGCTCTGCACGAATCGGTGGCCGCACCACCCCGATAGGAATCGCGTTCCGTCCACGCGGAACTCGCTGATCAGGAAATTGGAACGGACCATGCGGGCGGCATTGTCTTTCGCGGCGAAAACCTCGACGTTCGAGATCATCCGGACGGTACGGGACTTCGGCGCTTGCGACCAGGCGTATCCGGTGCGCAGTCGATAGATTCGGTCTTCCATGCGCCGGCGATCGTCGAACGATATGGCGATCTCGCGCCGGGGATCTCCGCCGCCGGGCGTTCCCGGCACCCAGTAGATGCACTCGGGCGCATACATCGCCAGCCATTCGTCGAAACGAAGCTCGTCGAGCAACCGCGCCTCGCGCTCGATCAGCAGCCGGAACCGGTCGCGCTCTTGCGGCGCTGCGATCGCCAGCTCCTCCCCCTGCCAATTCGTGAAGTTCTCGACCAGCTCGCGGTAGAGCTCTTCGGTGACGTAATAGGAACTGATGGTGGGATCGTGGGCGGTTTGCATCTCGCGCTCACGGCTCGCGCTGGACGACGAGCTTGGGCGTCGCCTTCATCAGCCGCTTCCATTCCTTGATGTACTCGCGCATGAACACCTCGTCGGTGGCGGGCGCCGTGATGATGCCGTTCGCGTCCGTCTTCACGCGGCCGGGAATGCCCAGCCCGCGATGCATGTAGATCCACTCGTCCTCTTGGCACGCGAGCCCGCGCTGGATCTCCTCGAAATTGGCGAGGTCGTCGACTTCGCCGAAATTCGGGAACTGCTCCTGGGTTCGCATGCGCAGCGCGTTGATCTCGTCGACCGCGCCGCGCAGGGCGCCGTCCTCGTCGACGACGGCCGTGCCGTACCAGGTCACGTCGGTCTCGTCGACGGAGATCGGCTCGAACACCTGGATGTGGTTGCCCAGCAGCGAGAAGTTGGGGAACACGTTGATGTTGACCGGCTCGGAGGAAGCGAGGTCCAGGATTTCTTCCGCCTCGGCGCCCAGCCGGCGGCGCAGCGCTTCGGCATAATGTTCGCTGCCTGGCGCCGGGCCTTCGACCGCCCACAACCCGCCGGCACGCTTTTGGATGTTCGGCCGCTTGTCCTTGAAATGATGGCCGTTCCCCATGTACGCGATGTACATCGGCGCCGTGTCGGGCGAGTTCTTGTAGTAGGACATGCCCTTGTTGGCGACGTCGGCTTGGCGGTTCTCCATCTCCAACAGCGAGCGATGCGAGAACACCACGTGGTAGCCGTCGCCGGAGTTGTCGTAGGCGAGCTTCCAGTTGCCTTTGTATTTGAGCCGGTTCGCCTCGCAGACGCGAATCTGTCCCTTGGGTTGCCGGTCGAGCCACTCGTCGATCGGCTTGGTGATGGCGCCGAGATAGTCGAGGAGCGAGGGCGCATCGGGATTGAGCGTCGCGAAGATGAAGCCGCGATAGCTGTCCACGCGCGGCACCTGCGCGACGTTGTACTTCGGGTCGTTGAAGTCGCAGGCATAGCCGTCCGGCCAAGGGACGGCGCGCAGTTTTCCCGTGTTGAGATAGCTCCAGCCATGATATGGGCAGGTGAATATGCGCGCCGAACCCCTGTCCTTGCGGCACAATGTCGTGCCGCGGTGGGTGCAGCGATTGAACAGAGCACGGATCTTGCCTTGCGAGTCCCGCAATAAAATGAGCGGCCGCAGCCCCAGCCGCACGGTGATGTAGTCGTTATTGGCCGGAATCTGGCTCTCGTGGCCGAGATAAACCCAGACCGCGCCGAAGATGTTGGTCATCTCCAAGCTAAAGATGGCCGGGTCGGTATAGATCAGGCGATGGACGCGATCCTCTTGGACGAGTTCATCCCAGTCGTAGAGGTCGGCGCCGCCTAGTCGGGGTGCGTTGAGCTTCTCCAGCATGGCCTCGATCTCCACCGGTTTGCCGCCGCAGCCGTGCCCTGCCGGCTCGTCGCCATCATGCCTCCGCCTAGAAAAAATCGAAATACTCGTTCTGCTCCCAGGCCGTCGGCTCGCCGTCCTCCCCCGCACCAATTTCCTTCAGCCATTGGGCAAAGCGGCCTGCTTCGTTGCGCTTGAGCTTGAGGAAATAATCGATGAACACGTCTCCGAGCTGGGTGCGAAATAAGGGTTCGCGCTCGAGCACATCCAACGCGGCCGGCAAGTTCGTGGGCAGCATCGGCAGCTTGGCGTTGTAGGGATCCTCCTCCGGCGCTCCTGGATCGAGCTTGTGCTCGACGCCGTCGAGGCCGGCGACGATCTGCGACAGGGTGAAGAGATAGGGATTGGCGGCGGGCTCGCCGATCCGGTTCTCCAAGCGCGTGGCCTGATCTCCTGGCGCGCCCAGCACGCGGATCATGACGCCGCGGTGGTCGTAACACCACGACGCGCGATCGGGTGCGAGCGAGTTCGGTCGAAATCGCCGGTAGCCGTTGACCGTCGGCGTCGCAAACGCGGTCGCGGGCGCGGCGTATTTCAGCAAGCCGCCCAGATAGGCGCGACCGAGGGGCGACAAATATTCGCGCTCGTGCTCAGGCATGAACATGTTGCGCCCGCTCTTGCCGTCGACAAGCGACTGGTGCAGGTGCCATCCGCTGGAATAATAGCCCTTGAGTGCCGGGCGGCACATGAAGGTGGCGAAATATCCCATTCGGCGACAAATTTGCCGCGCCGCCGTGCGGAACAGCAGCGCATGGTCGGCCGCCTCCAGCGCCGGCCGTGCGGCAAAGGTGCACTCGAGCTGGCCCGGTCCCCATTCGTTCTCGATCGATCGCAGCGGCAATCCGAGCTTGTCGAAATGATCGGCGAGCGCGGACAGCACCGGCTGCATCAAATCCATGTTGGATTCGGAATGGTAGGAAAAGCCGGGCTCGGGCGGAGCCGTCTTGATCGGCTGCCCGCGCACACCGGGGAAGCCGATATTGTGGTCGCCAAGCTCGTCTTGCGCGACGCGCAGCAGGTACCACTCGATCTCGAGACCCACGATCAGGGCCATGTCCTTCTTCGCAAGCCGTTCGACTTGCCTGCGCAACAGGTGCCGCGGCGAGAAATGAAACGGCACGCCGCTGTTGAAATATTCATCGCACAGCACCCAGCCGACGCCGGGCGCCCAGGGCAGTACGCGAAAGGTGGAAGGGTCGGGAACGATGGTGAGGTTGGGAGAGCCCGTCATCTCGGCAAGCCCCATTCCGCCGCCGCGCGTGAAGGAGGCGAAGGTGCGAGCATTGGCGGAATCGAGCGTGGTGGTCGCGACGTTGATGTTGTATCCGGCGTCGAGCGCGGCGAGGAAAACCGGCACGGTCACCGCTTTGGCGCGCGCTGCGCCGTGCGGATCGGCCCAGGCAAGGCGCACGAGATTGAGATCGCCCTTCGCGACGTTGCGCTTGAGATCTTCGGCTTGCCGTCGCTGCTCCTCGGTCCACAGACCGTGTCGTGCGATGAATGCGAGGGGCTTTTTCACTTGCACCATTCCGTACGACGCTGCGCGAGGGGCGCAATCTAGATGATGGTGCCTTGGCAATCCAGATTACGGAATAATGTCTCAGTTAAATCAGCCGGTAACAGCCGCGCAGCAAAATCCGCTCATTCCCGCGAAAGCGGGAATCCAGAGCTAAAGGCTGGACCCCACGATGCAAGCGTCGTGGGTGCCCCCCGCGGGGACGAGCGGAAGATGCATGCTGGGAGAGCACCATGCAAACTGGGACACTATCTCTCATAGCCCCGCGCACTCCGGGCCATTGACGCAAGAACCAGCCGCCGATTTGATCCTGCGATTGCATGCAACCGTACGAGGGCACGCATGAGAATCCGTGCGCCGAAGGATTTCTGGTCGGGCGTGATGTTCTGCGGCTTCGCCGCCGTCGCCATCTTCACCGCGCGCGGATATACCTTGGGGACCGCCGGCAAAATGGGACCAGGCTATTTTCCGTTGCTGCTCGCGGTCTTGCTCGCGGTGCTCGGGGCGACCTTGATCGCGCGCTCGGTCGTCTTCAGCGGCGCATCGATCTCGCGCTTTCACGTCTTGCCGCTGGCCGTGATTGCAGCCGCGGTATGCCTGTTCGGGGTGCTGATCGAGCCGCTGGGCCTCGTCGTTTCGCTCGCCGCCTTGACGCTGATATCGGCCTGGGCCGGGGCGCAGTTTCGCCTGGCGGAAGCCCTCGCATTGGCGGCGGCGCTCATCGTCTTCTCGGTCGGGGTTTTTGTCTATGCGCTCGGCCTCCCACTCAATATCTGGCCGAGCCTCTAGCCCGCGATGGACGTGATCTCCAATCTCGGCCTGGGATTTGCCGTCGCACTGACGATCCAGAACACCGCTTACTGTTTCATCGGCGTTCTGCTCGGCACCATCATCGGCGTGCTGCCCGGCATAGGTCCGGTCACTACCGTCGCCATGCTGCTGCCGATTTCCTTCACCCTGCAGCCGGAATCGGCGCTGATCCTGCTCGCCGGCATCTATTACGGCGCTCAATACGGCGGCTCGACCACGGCGATTCTCGTCAACATCCCGGGCGAGGCCTCCTCGGTCGTCACCACCATCGACGGCCACCAAATGGCGCGGCAGGGACGCGCCGGGCCGGCGCTGGGCATCGCCGCGCTCGCGTCGTTCTTCGCCGGTTGCGCCGCGACCCTCTTGATCGCGCTCGCCGCGCCGCCGCTCGCGACGATAGCGCTGCAATTCGGCCCGGCGGAATATTTCTCGCTGATGGTCTGCGGCTTGATCGCGGCGGTTGTTCTGGCGCGCGGATCGCTTCTCAAAGCGATCGCGATGGTCGTGCTCGGCTTGCTGCTCGGTCTCGTCGGCACCGACGTCAATTCGGGCGCACGCCGTTTCAATTTCGGCATGACGGGGCTTGCCGACGGCATCGAATTCGTCGCGCTGTCGATGGCGATCTATGGCATCGCCGAGGTCGTCTACAATCTCGAAAAGCAGCAAACAGCGAGCATCGTGGCCGGTGCGGTCGGCCGCGTGTGGCCGAGTGTTGCCGATCTCAAGCGCTGCGCCGGCTCGATAATGCGCGGCACCGCTCTCGGCGCCATTCTCGGCGTGCTGCCCGGAGGCGGCGCACTGCTGGCGTCGTTCGCCGCCTACACGCTCGAGAAGAAAGTGGCGACACCTCCGCGCCAATTCGGCTCCGGCGACATGAGAGGCGTGGCGGCGCCGGAATCCGCCAACAATGCAGGCGCGCAGACGTCATTCATCCCGATGCTGACCCTCGGGATTCCCGGCAATCCGACCATGGCGATGCTGATCGGGGCGCTGATGATTCATGGTATCGCACCGGGGCCGCGCGTGATGACGGATCGTCCGGGGCTGTTCTGGGGACTCATCGCCAGCATGTGGCTCGGCAACCTCATGCTTGTGGTTTTGAACCTGCCGATGATCGGCGTGTGGGTAAGATTGCTGCGCGTTCCTTACCGGCTGCTCTATCCGGCCATCATCGCCTTTTGTTGCGTCGGCGCTTACACGATCAACAATAAGCCGTTCGATCTCTTCGTGATGGGATTCTTCGCAATCTTCGGCTACGTCGCGCTCAAGCTCGACTGCGAGCCGGCGCCGCTCATTCTCGGCTTCGTGCTGGGACCGATGATGGAGGAGAACCTGCGCCGCGCGCTTCTGATCTCGCGCGGCGACCCGATGGTTTTCCTGCAGGAGCCGATCAGCTTGGCCTTCCTTGTGGCGGCCGGCGCGCTTTTGATCGTGATCGCCGCGCCGGCGGTCCGGCTCAAGCGCGCGGAGGCGCTCAACGAATAGCCGCTATCGCGGCTGGAACAAGCCGGTGATCCAGCTCCAGATCGCCTTGGTAAGCAGCGCCAAGCCGGAGATCGGCTTCGCCGGCGGCGGTGCGGGCGTTGACGCACTGGAAGACTGTTTGGGCTGAGTGGGGGCAGTGGAGCGGTCTTGCGCGAGATCGTCCCTCAATCGCGTGGCAAATTGATTCATCAGCTGTGCGGCGGTTGCCTGAATGATGCCGACACCGCGGCCGTATTGCGCGACCGCGCCTGAGAGCGCCAGATTGGTGTGCACCAGCACTTTCGAGCCGCCGCCCGCCGGCTCGAGCCGGAACACGGAGGCGGCATTCGCCCCGCCACGTCCCTTCGCGTCCGTGCCCTGGGCCGCAACTCGCGCCGTGTAGTTCGCAGCGTCGATGTGCTCGAACTTGACCACGCCTGCGAAGGTCAAAGCCACCGGGCCGAGCCGAACGTTGATCTTGCCCTTGTAGGTGTTCTCGTCGACCACTTCGGTCAACTCGGCACCCGGCATGCACGGCGCAACCCGCTTGATGTCGAGCAGCACCTTCCAGGCTTCGGGCGGCGGCAGCGGCACCTCGAATGAGTTGTCGAATTCCATGATCAATTCCTGTCCGCGCGCGCAGCCGCGGTACCGGCAATGCGGCCGAACACCGCGCCCGAGGTGAGCCCGGAGCCGCCGGGGTAATTGAAGTAGAACAGACCACCCACGAGTTCGCCGGCGGCATAGAGGCCGCGGATCGGCTGATAATCGGTGTTGAGCACTTCTGCATCGGTGGTGATGCGCAAGCCGCCGAAGGTGAAGGTGACGCCGCAGGTCACCGCGTACCCTTCGAACGGCGGCTCATCGATGGTGTTAGCCCAATTGCTCTTGTTGACGGCGAGGCCTTCCGTGCGGCGGCCGTCCTTGACGTTGGGATTGAACGGAATGTCGGTGCGCACGGCCTTGTTGTATTCCGCAATGGTCTTGACGAATTGCTGCGCGTTCACGCCTTCGAGCTTGTGCGCGAATTCGTCGATGGTGTCGGCGATGACTTTGGTGATCTGCCGGATCTTGTATTCGTCGCGCTGCAGGTGCTTCACCTTCCGGTCGAAGATCTGCCAGGCGAATTGGCCGGGCTGCTCCAACACCACGCGCCCGTATTTGGCGTAGGTATAGTTGCGGAAGTCTGCGCCTTCGTCGACGAAGCGCTTGCCGGTGGCGTTGACGAGAATGGCGAACGGATAGGAGTGTTTCTGAAACTGGTCGCCGACCGCAAGGTCGCCGAATTCGGGAGCGTTCATCTCCCATTGCACCGCGTGGCAGCCGGACCAGTTGCCGCAGGGGCTCGCGCCGATATCCATCGCCATGCGAATCCCGTCGCCGGTGTTGAAGCGCGTGCCGCGCACCTTGGCGAGATCCCAGCCCGGCCCGAGATAGCGCGTGCGCCACTCCGAATTGGACTCGAAGCCGCCGCAGGCGAGCACGACCGATTTGCTGCGCAACTCGCTTTCGACGCCGTCGTGCCGGATGCGCACGCCGCTGACCCGCACGCCGTCGTAGAGGAGGCTGAGCGCGCGCGTGCGGTAGCGTATCTCGATGCCGCGTTTGGCGGCGGCGTCGGTGAGCATCTTGATGAGGCCCGGTCCGCCGCCGACCGCCTCGACGGTGAGCCCGCCCCAGAACTTGAACTTGCCCTCGATTTGGAACGCCTGACGTCCGTAGATCGGGATGAAGCGCACGCCCTTTTCGCGCATCCAGCAGAACGTATCGAAGCTCCGGGTCACCAACAGTTCGACCAAATCGGGATCGGCGCGATTCTGCGTCACCCGCGCCATATCGTCGAAAAACTGCTCCCGGGTGTAGGTGCCGAAATCGGTGGTGGCGATTTCCTGCTCGGTCAGATCCGGCACCATCGCCTTGATGTCGTCGACGCCGTTGTAGACCACGCGCACCGACCCCGCGGTAAACCGGCTGTTGCCGCCGGATTCCTCCTCGGGCGCCGCTTCCAGCATCAGCACCGACGCGCCTTGCTCCTGCGCGGCGAGCGCCGCGCAAAAGGCGGCGTTGCCCGCGCCCACGACGATGACGTCCGCCTGCGACTTCGCCATCTAGACTCTCACGCGCACACTCTCGCCGGTATCACTCAGCCGCCGCGGTCGCCACGCCGCCATGGGCCTTGGACCAGCCCGCCGGGTCATGCATGAACTTTTCGATCTCGGCGAGCTTCGAGGCCTCGAATTTACCGCTCTTCTTGGCGACCGCGAGCACGTCCCACCAGGTGGCGAGCGAATGCAAGGTGACGCCGAGATCAGCCAGAATTTTCCGCCCCTCGGGAAAGATGTCGTAGAAGAAAATCACCAGCGTATGCTCGACCTTCGCTCCGGCTTGGCGAAGCGCGTTGCAGAAATTCACCTTGCTGCGGCCGTCGCTGGTCATGTCCTCGACCAGCAGCACCCGCTGCCCTTCAACGAGATGACCCTCGATCTGCGTGTTGCGTCCGAACCCCTTGGGCTTCTTGCGGACATAGAGCATCGGGAGAGCGAGCCGGTCGGCCATCCAGGCGGCAAACGGAATGCCGGCGGTCTCGCCGCCCGCGACCGCGTCGAACGCCTCGAAGCCGGCCTCGCGCATGACGGTGCCGCTGGCGAAATCGATCAGCGTGCGGCGCACGCGCGGGAACGAGATGAGCCGGCGGCAATCGGTATAGACCGGGCTTGCCCACCCCGACGTGAAGATGAACGGCTTGTCCGTCATGAACCGGACGGCATCGACCTCGAGCAGCATTTTCGCCGTGAGCTCGGCGATCGTCTTCTTGTCGGGGAACGTGCCGACGGTCATGATTCTCTACTCTTCACGCCCGCGTGCGTGGTCATTGGGGCCCGCGCAATCGGTTAGCCGATCGGCGCGGCGGCGGCGGCGTAGGTCTCGCGCGGCGCTTCGTCGATCATGGCTCCGGTGAGATCGGCGACACGGGAAAAGCCGCGCTTGGCGCACCACTCTTCCAGTCCGTCGATGATCGCGATGATGCCGGACGGATTGCGGAAGATGAGATAGCCGATCATGACCGCGCTGGCGCCGGCGAGCATGTATTCGACCACGTCCTCGACTTTGACGATGCCACCGCAGCCGATGATCGGAATCTTCACCGCCTTGGCGCACTGATAGACCATGCGCACGATGATCGGCTTGATGCCGGGGCCGGAGAGGCCGCCGAATTTGTTGCCGATCGCCGGGCGGAAGGTATTCACATCGATCTTGAGCCCGAGAATCGTGTTCGACACCACGAGCGCGTCGGCTCCCGCCGCTTCCGCCGCCTTGGCGATGGCGACGACGTCGCCCGCGTTGGGCGAGAGCTTGCACCAGATCGGTTTGTCCGTGGTCTTGCGGATCAGACTCATGACATTAAAGGTGTGCTCCTCATGCAGCGCAAAATTGCCCCCCTTCGGATCGCGCGTAGGGCAGGAGATATTGACCTCGAGGACATCGATCTCGGACGTGCTGACGTCGCGCGCCATGGCTTCGAAGTCGTCAATCGTCGTCGCCGAGATCGAGCCCACGAGCGGCGGCGTGAAGCGCTTGTAGTCCGGCACCTGGTGGCTGAGGAAATAGCCGATGCCCTTGGTCGGCAGGCCGATCGAGTTGATCATGCCGCCTTCGACTTCGGACGCGCGCGGCGGCGGATTGCCGGCGCGAAATTCGCGCGACACGGTCTTTGCGACCAGCGCACCCAGCCGGTTCAAGTCGATCACCTGCGCGAGATCGGTCGAGAAGCATCCCGACGCGGGCATGATCGGATTTTTGAGCCTCACGCTCCCGATCTTCACGCTCATATCTACCATCCGACCGCCTCCTGTAGATCGAACACCGGCCCTTCGATACACACGCGGCGCAGCTCCTTCTTTCCGTTGACCTCGAACGTGCGCACGCAGACGTAGCAGGGGCCGAGCCCGCACGCCATCACCTGCTCCATGGCCACCTGGCCGGGAATACCGTGCGCCTTGCCCAGGCGCTTCATCAATTGCAAGAGCCGGTTCGAGCCGCAGGTGTAGAACGCGTCGGCCCTGCGCTTCGCGATCAGCCCCTTGATGATTTCCTCGACGTGCTCGACCGCGCTGGTCCCGTCGGTATCGAGCACGGGGATGACCTGCCCAACCTTGGCGAAGAGGTCGTCGGCCATCACGAATTCGGCATTGCGGGCGCTCAGGATGGCGGTGACGCCGATGCCGGATTCGCCCGCGAGCTGCGAGATCGGCGCCAAGGTCGCAAGCCCGACGCCGCGACCCAGCACCACGATGTGCTTCCAGGCTGGATCGATCGTAAAGCCGACGCCGAGCGGCCCGACCATGTTGAGGTCATCGCCCGGTTCGAGGGTCGCCAGACCGTAGGTACCGCGGCCGACGCATTTGTAGAGAAACTCGAGGCGGCGGTTCTCCCGATCGATGCGATAAACGCTCTGCGGACGCCGGAACCAGAGTTCGCCGGCATCGGGCGAGGGGCAGAGCAGATTGAAGAACTGGCCGGGTTTGACCGCGAGTGCCTTGGGGGAGGCGTCCACGATCAGGTGTTTGTATTCGGAATTGACCCAGTTGTGAGACACGACCGGGCACAGCGATTCCTCGGCCGGTATATGGTGCTCGGCAGGCGCGGGCGCGCTCTTGCCCACCACGTGCGGTGCCGATGCGAACGGCCGATGGGCCATGTCAAAGTCCTGTGAATACGAGGTGCCGTTAGCTACTCCGTGATGTGTGCCAAAATCAAGATTTTTTCCAAATTCTGAACAAAAGCATTATTTCTATACTATCATACCACTACTGCTGCCGCTCGATCAGTGATCGCATCAGTCGTACCGCTGCCGTGCCTTTGAGTGCGCGCTGCCAAAGGTCCCTGGCCATCTTCTCGTGTAGGGCCAGTGCCTCCGGGGCCGAGGTGATCATCGCCACGCCGACCCGCACATTCGGCTGCTCGCCGAGCCGAAACGGGCTCAGCGCCAGGACCTGCCGGTCCGGCTGGCGAAAGAGCTGAAAGCTCGCATGCGGCAGCGTGTCCGGCACGATGCCGATCTGCACGCCGATGGGCTCGTCTTGCATGAGCGCGACAAAATGCTCCGCCTCCGCCCGCGCCAACGCGCGCCGCTTGCGCCGCACCTGTTCCGGGAGGTCGAGGCGACCGACCAGGCCGTTCCGCAAAAAGTGCTCCATCTCGATCGCCGAGATGAGATTGACGATGCCGGGCTGGCGCCGGCGGTAATTGTCCTTGCGCTGGCGCAACACCGTCGTGATCTCGTCGACCTGATCGAGCGCACGCTGGCGGTTCGGCAGCGCTTCGGGAATGCTTTCTCGCAAGATGTCGCCGAGCGCCCGATCAAAGGCGTCGGATGCCAAGAGGTAGGAGATCGGGCCGGCGAGCACGATGATGTGCTCGGAGCTTTCCTCGATCTGCCGCATGCGCTCGAAATAGCTGACCGCAGAGGCGATGTATTCGACGCCAACGCCCAGCAAGGTCGGCACCGATACCGAGAGGAGCTCCGCGAGCCTTTCCAAGGTCTCGATCTTCGCGAGTTCGCCCTTCTCGAAGCGATAGAGCGCCGTGCGCGAAATGCCGAGCCGAGCGGCAATCTCGTCGGCGCTCAGCCCGGAGCCGAGGCGAAACGCTTTGAGGCGGTTGCCGATATCGTCAAATCGGATGGCCATGACGAGCGCTGGCGGACCCGGCCGAGTCTGCTGTCGTCCCGCAAGCGCGGGCCCATATTCCAGAGTCGGTGGTTATGGGTCCTCGCTTTCGCGGAGACGAATCGGTCAACTGGATGACGGAAGATTTGATGCCGATGCCGGCTGCGCCCGCAGCCGTTTCGCTGCATCGAGCGTGGCGGTGACGATGTTCTGATAGCCGGTGCAGCGGCATAGATTGCCGGAAATGGCGATCCGCACCTCTTGTTCGGTTGGATCCGGATTGTCGCGCAGGAACTCGATCAACGTCGTCAGAATGCCCGGGGTGCAGAAGCCGCACTGAAGGCCATGGTGTTCATGGAAGGCTTGCTGCAAGGGGTGCAGCTTGTCGGGCGAGGGCGCGATGCCCTCGACGGTGAGAATGTCATGCCCGTCTGCTTGCACCGCGAGCATGAGGCAGGAGCGCGCCGAGCGATCATCGAGCAGAATGGTACAGGCGCCGCAGACACCGTGCTCGCAGCCGAGATGGGTTCCGGTCAGACCGAGCTGATGGCGGATGAAATCGGCCAGCGTGACGCGGACCTCGACCTCTTCCTCGTACCGTTTGCCGTTGACGGTCAGGGCAATTTTCCGGGTTTCTCCCATTGTCGCTCCTAGTGCGGACGGCCGGTGTGGGCCTCGAGCAAGCGCGCGTGCGCCTTCTCCAGCGCCCGGCGCGACAGCACCGCCGCCAGATGTTGCCGATAAGACGCCGGCGCGTGCACGTCGTCGATGGCTTCGAGCTTGCGGCAGCTCTCGCAGGCCTCGCGGAACAGCGTGCCGGCCGGCACCTGGCCGACGATCGCCTGCTCGACCTCGCGGGCGCGCTCGGGCGCCGTGCCCATGCCGCCGATGGTCACCGAGGCGCGGGTAATCTTGCCCGAGGCATCGCCCTCGAGCAGGACGGCGGCGGAGGTGATGGCGAAGTCGCCATGCCGGCGGGAGAATTCGACGAAGGCGTAGCCGTGCCTGGGCGCCCATTGCGGGAAGCGCACGCCGACGACGAGCTCATTCGCTTCGATGGCCGGCGTCATATAGGCGACGGGAAACCCGGCGAACGGCACCTCGCGTTGGCCCTTGGGACCGGCAACCATCACGGTCGCGTCATAGCCCATTGCGAGCGAGACCAGTTCCGCCGCCGGATCGAGATGGCACAAGGAGCCGCCGATCGTGCCCCGGTTGCGCGTCTGACGATGGCCTACCTGCAACAGGGCCTCGTGCATGATCGGCCAGCGCGCGCGCACCTCCTCGGAAAATTCGAGATCGCGTTGGCGCGTCATCGCGCCGATTTCGAGCGCATCATGCGCGCCGCGAATGTAGGCCAGGCCGTCGACGCGGTTGAGATCGATGATGTGATCGGGGAGCACGAATCGGAAGTTGAGCATGGGCATCAGCGATTGGCCGCCCGCAAGCAGCTTGGCGTTCTCCAGGCTGCCGAGCAGTCCGACGGCCTCGCTGACTGTTTTCGGATCGTGATAGCGAAAGGGTGGCGGCTTCATGGCTGGGCAGGGGACTCGGTTGGACGCGACTTCTTTACATACACCACCGACTATGCCTCAATCCAAAAAATCAAATTTCCCGATGTGGGACAATGCGGTGATCGTTCCGTGACGTCCACCGTACCCCGCGGTGAGGAACGATGAAGCCCGCGCGGTTCCGCTATCACGCACCCAAGACCATCGAAGAAGCACTCGATACGCTCGCCGAGGTTGCCCCGGAAGACGGACGGGTCCTTGCCGGCGGCCAAAGCCTGGTGCCGATCATGGCCTTTCGTCTGGCGCGGCCGGCGCATCTGGTGGACATCAACGGGATCGAGGCGCTGCGGCGACTGGCCGTTGATGGGGAACGGCTTTGCATCGGCGCCTGCGTGCGCCATGCGGCCTTCCACAAGCCGGTGGTGGACGGGCCGCTCGGGCGCCTCCTTTCCACCGTCGTGCGTCACATCGCCCACTATCCCATTCGCACGCGCGGCACCTTCTGCGGCAGCATCGCCCATGCCGACCCGGCCGCCGAATGGTG
Source organism: uncultured Alphaproteobacteria bacterium (assembly GCA_965652015.1). GTDB lineage: Bacteria > Pseudomonadota > Alphaproteobacteria > Rhizobiales > Xanthobacteraceae > VAZQ01. The sequence goes on along the minus strand of CBFGVM010000003.1, from coordinate 3,440 downwards.
CATGGTCGCAACAGCGCTCGGCGCCGAAATGGTGGCGAGAAGCGCAGACGGCACGCGCACTATTCCGGCACACGACTTTTTCCGCGGGATCATGACGACTGCCCTCGACGAGGACGAGATTTTGACCGAAGTGCGCCTGCCCATCCTTCCCGCCGACACGCGTTTCGGCTTTTACGAGTTCAATCGCCGCGCCGGCGATTTTGCCCTTGGCATGGCGCTCGTCACCTTTCGCGTGCAAGACGGGGTCATCCACGAGCCGCGGGTGGCGGTCGGCGGGATCGAAGCGCAGCCGCGGCGGATGGCCGACGCCGAGCAGCTTCTTGCCGGCCGCGCGATCGAGCGTGCGGTCTTCGAGGCGGCGGCCGCGGCGGTCGCCTCCGCCGTCGATCCGCTCGACGATGCTGTGACCAGCGCAACGTACCGGCGCGACCTCGCGCGCACCGTCACGCGCCGTGCGCTCGAGCAGGCGGCCGCATGACCCAGGCGGTCAACGCAACGCCGCAGCGGGAGGAATGGCAAGGCGGCGGAGAAGATGAACGCGCGGCGGCGACACGTGCCAACAAGTGGATCGGGCAATCGGTCACTCGGCTCGAGGATCCGCCGCTGGTCAGGGGGCGCGGCCGCTTCGCCGCCGACATTTCCTTCCCGCACCAGCTGCACATGCGGATCGTGCGGGCAAGCCATGCCCACGGCAAGATCGTTGCAATCGATACCGCGGCTGCGCGCGCGCTGACCGGCGTGATCGCGGTGTGGACCGCGGCCGACATTGCCGACGTGCCGCCAATCGATTTCCGCGAGGGACGAATTCCCGCGCTCGAGCCCTATCGCCAGCCTGTGCTGGCGAGCGGCAAGGTGCGATACGTCGGCGAGCCGGTCGCCGCCGTCTTCGCCGATGATCCCTATGTGGCAGAGGACGCGGCGGATCTCGTCTCTGTCGAGATCGAGGAACTGCCTGTCTTGCTTGCGGCCGACGCCGAGCCGGGGGACTTCTCGCCCGGCCGCAATACCGAGGTCTCCATCATCCGGCAGGGTTATGGCGATGTGGACGCGGTCTTGAGTTCCGCGCCGATCATCGTCGAGCTCGAATTGGCGATGGGACGCCATTCCGGCGTGCCGCTCGAGGGGCGCGGCGCGATCGGCCGCTATGACGCGGCACGCGGCATTCTCGAACTGCACGGCGCGGCCAAGGTGCCGCACCGCAACCGCGAACTGCTCGCGCGCATGCTGAAGCTTCCCCCCGCATCGATCCATGTGCACGAAGCGCATGTGGGCGGCGGCTTCGGCATCCGCGGGGAGCTTTATCCGGAAGACGTGCTGGTTTGTGTCGCGGCCATGCGCCTGCGGCGGCCGGTGAAATGGATCGAGGACCGGCGCGAGCATTTGATCGCCGCCAATCATTCGCGTCAGCAGCTTCACCGATTGCGCGCGGCGGTCGACGGCGAAGGGCGAATCCTCGCCATCGACGATTGTTATTTCCACGATCAGGGCGCCTATGTGCGCACCCATGCCGCGCGCGTCGTGCATATGACGGCCGGCATTCTCCCTGGTCCCTACCGGGTGCCGGCCTATCGCGCGGTCGGCCACTTTCGGCTCACCAACAAGACTCCGGCGGCGACGTACCGCGCGCCCGGTCGCTATGAGACGACCTTCGTTCGCGAGCGTCTCGTCGACGCCATTGCGACGAGGCTCGGCATCGAGCCCAACGAGGTACGACGGCGCAACGCGATTGCGACGGATGTGCTGCCGTACTCACGGACACTCGAGGCCTTGGGCGAGGAGATCGAGTACGATTCCGGGGACTATGTCGGGCTGCTCGACAAGCTGTTGGCCGCACTTGACTGGGACAAGCGCAAAGCCGATCTGGTGCGCCGCCGCACCGCCGGCGAAACGGTCGGTGCCGGATTCGCAATGTTCGTGGAGAAGAGCGGCCTGGGTCCTGCGGACGGCGTGAGGATCGAGGTGGATAGTTCAAGCATGGTCGAGCTCATCACCGGCGGTGCCTCGCTCGGCCAAGGTTTCGAGACCGTGATGGCGCAGGTATGCGCCGAAGCTCTGGGCGTCGACTACCGGCGCGTGCGCGTCACCCACGGCCAGACCGATCGCATCGCTTACGGGATCGGTGCGCACGCCTCGCGCGCGACCGTCATGACGGCGTCCGCCACCCATGACGGCGCCCTCAAGCTACGCGCGAAAGCCCTCGAGGTGGCCGCCGAGCTGATGCAAGTGCGGCCCGACGCACTCGAAGTCATTGATGGAAACGTGCGGCGCAAAGATGAGCCTGCGGGGCCCTCGATCAGCTTGGGCGAAATTGCCGAGCATCTCGCGCCAACCTCGAAGACGCTCGGCGGCCGCGAGCCAGGATTATCGGCCGAAGGCTGGTTCCGAGTGAAGCACCAAGTCTACCCCTACGGCGTCCATTTCGCGGTGGTCAGAGTCGATCGGGACACCGGGGGCGTCGATGTCGAGGACTACGTCATCGCCTACGACATCGGCCGCGCGATCAATCCGGCGCTGGTCAAGGGACAGATCGTCGGCGGCTTCGCCCAGGGGCTTGGTGGGGCGCTGTTGGAAGAATTCACCTATAATGAACGCGGCGATCCGTTGGCGACTACTTTTGCCGATTACCTGATGCCGACGGCGCGCGAAATTCCCAAGGTCGATGTCATGTTGCGCGAGGACTATACCAGCCCGCTCAATCCTCTCGGCATCAAAGGGGCCGGCGAGAGCGGCATCACCGGCGTCGGCGCGGCGATTGCCTCCGCCATCGAGGATGCCATCGGAATGCCGGGTGCGGTGACGCAGCTGCCGGTGACGCCGCAGCGCCTGAAGCAGCTCTTGAATCGGCGGGCGAGCGCGCCGCCTCGCGTCCGGGCTGCAAGCTAAATCGACCGAGCGAGCAAGCGAGGAGTGCCCCATGAGCATCGCCCAAGCCGCCAAGCGCTCCGCCAAGACCGCGCCAAAGCCGTCGAAGCAGGATTTGCGCACGTGGATCGACGCGCTGCGCGCCGCAGGCGAGCTGCAGGACGTCAGCGGCGCCGAGCGCGAAGCGGAAATCGGCGGCATCGTCGATCTCTATATGCGCAAGATGGGCAACCCCGCGGTGCTGTTCGACCACATTCCCGGCTATTCGCAAGGCCACCGCATCCTTGCCAACATTCTCACCTCGGTGCGACGCATCAATCTCACGCTCGGCTTACCGATCGATGGTTCCGCGATCGAACTTGTCTCCTACTGGCGCAAATACATGAAAGAGGCGCCGAGCATCGCGCCGATCAAGGTCAAGTCCGGACCGCTGATGGAGAACGTCAGCAGCGGTAAGGATATCAACATCCAAAGCATCCCGACGCCGCGCTGGCACGAGCACGATGGCGGCTACTACATCGGGACGGGCTGCATGGTGATCATGAAGGATCCGGACACCGGCTGGATCAATTACGGCG
>CBFGVM010000002.1:0-42929 GCA_965652015.1 uncultured Alphaproteobacteria bacterium | reverse complement strand
CGGGTTGATTTTTGGGGTTTGAACCCTGATATCCGGGGCAAACCGAATTGTAAGTGGGAACACGACAATGCCGGATAGGACCGTTCGCGCACCGGGCGCCGCGACCGATCAGAACGACCAAGGAGACGATCAGGCCGCGCCCGAGATCAATTCAGCGCTCGGCGAGAGCTCAGCCACCGCGAAAGAGGATCCTATGGTCGCGCTTGCCCGCGAAGCCGCCGATTACAGGGACAAGCTCCTGCGTTCGCTCGCGGAGATGGAAAATCTGCGCAAACGGACGGAGCGCCAGGTGGCCGATGCCCGCGACTACGGCATCGCCGCTTTCGCACGCGATATTCTCGCGGTTGCCGACAATATGGAGCGCGCGCTCGGCGCGCTCGACGCGGACCTGCGGCAGAAAGCCGACGGCGGCACCAAGGCCCTGCTCGATGGCGTCGAGCTCACCGAACGCGAACTTCTGAAAGTGCTGGAAAAGCACGGCGTGAAGAAATTCGAACCGCTGGGCGAGAAATTCGATCCAAATCTCCATCAGGCGATGTACGAAGTGCCCGATACGTCGCGGCCCGCGGGCACGGTGGGACGCGTGATACAGCCCGGTTACATGATCGGCGAGCGCGTTTTGCGACCCGCGCTCGTTGCGGTCGCCAAAGGCGGACCGAAGGCTTCAATGGAGACGCCGGCCAACGACAATGCGGGCGCGCCTTCGCAGGACCCGCGGGATTCTCGCTGACCAAGGGGTTCTCGAGCCTGCAAAGCCCTCAGCGCGCTTCGATGCCATCGCGCACGGAGCGGAAGCGGGGGTAGGCTTCTTTCCACGCGTCCGTGCGCGCGATCCCAATCATTTGCAAATAGGCGCCGCCGCCAAAGCGCAGCCATTGTACGACCCTGAGTGCGACGGCGCCGGTCGGATCCCTGGCATCGGCAAAGATTTGATGCCCCTGCTGCCCGCCGATCCGCAACGGCTCCGACGTGGTGATGCGGATTTCCTTGAGATTAGGAACCGCCGCGAAGACGTCGCGTGCGAAAGCATCGCGGTCGGCGGTTTGAGCCGGACTGCCGGGCGCAATGGCGACGAAAATGTGGGGCTCCAGGGTGGCGCCAGGCGAACCCGTTGCCTCGGCATCGCCCAATATGACCGCGCGCCCTGGCGCCACTCCTGCAACGTGAAATCCGGCGAGGTCGCCGACCTTGAACGGCAGCAGACCAAGTTGTTCGTCCACAGGAACGGTGGCGCGAATCGCCAATGTCGCCAGTGCTGCGCGGATCACCGCATCGGGATAAATCGCCTTCGCCGGCTCCGGGATCTGCACCGTGACGAGCGCGGTCAGGGCGGGCGAGGCAGCCACCAGGATCCATTTGCGAATTTTTATCTTGTCGACCTCCTGCTCTCCCAGCACGAGAAATGCCTTGCCGGTGGAGAGCGGCATCGCCTCCCGCGTCTCGAACGTCAAACCTTGTTGTTTGAGCGCGTCGGCCGTGATGGACTTCTCCAAATCTGAGAAAGCCTGGGCCGGAAGCGCGAGCAAGATAATGGCGGCATTATTGTCGGCATCCTCATAGCCGAAGAAAGTCTTGCTCGTCACCATGCCGGGCGGCGGCGCAAGCCCGATGCGCGAGCCGGGCGGATAGGCGGCGTCGGCCGCGGCCGCGGGCAGCGCGCCAAGAACAAGCGCAAGTACGATAAGGAGCCTCGGTAGCATCACGACTGTCATGATACCGCGATTTGAATGGCGGAGATACGCCAGTGGCGCGCCGCCATTCGCAGCGTTGTGATCGATGCTCGCTGCCGAGGTCGAGTTAAGATCATGCACTCAGCAAACACGGAGAACGACGATGTGGTCGCATGGCAGCTTCTACTGGAACGAATTGATGACGCGTAACGTCGAACTCGCGAAGCGGTTCTATAGTTCCTCGATTGGCTGGACGTTCGAGGCAATGCCGATGCCGAACGGCACGTATTGGCTGGCGAAAATGGATGACAAACCGGTGGCCGGCATTTTTCCGCTGAGCGGACCGGAATTCGAGGGCGTGCCGGAAAGCTGGATGTCCTATCTCGCTGTTGATGACGTGGACGCGCGGCTTGAGACGGCGAAGGCGGCGGGCGCTAAAGTCATGCGAGAGCCATTCGACGTTCCGGACGTCGGACGTATTGCCATCATCAAAGAACCGGGCGGTGCGGGAATCGGCTGGATCACACCGGTCAGCGATCAATAGTCGAAGGTCAGGCCCCTCGGAGCCTGGTCACCGTTCCTTGGCTGGGAGCGTTACTCGCCGCAGCGTGAGATTGATACGCCCGCCTTGCGGCAACAGGGTCGACGTGCCGGGCATGATCCGGTCGACCCCGTGAAAGGCCAGACGCGCCTTGCCGCCGAGCACGACGGCATCACCGGACGCGAGGCGCAGGGTGTGGGTAGGGTCGCCGCGCTTTGCTCCCCCGATTCGAAACAGGCAGGTGTCCCCGAGCGAGAGCGAGACGACGGGCGCGTCAAAGTCACTCTCGTCACGATCCTGGTGTAGTCCCATCTTCGCCGCGGGACCGTAGTAGTTGATCAGGCAAGCCTCGGGCGGGTGAGGATAGCGCGCAAGCGCCTTCCAGGCATCGATCACGATCTCCGGCATCGCTGGCCATGGGTTGCCGGTTTGTGGATGCAGAGGCTGATAGCGATAGCCGGCTTCATCGGTGACCCAGCCGAGCGACCCGCAGTTCGTCATGCGCACGGAGAGAGGTTTTCCGCTCTTGGGCATGCGCGGGGTATAGAGCGGCGCGGCTGCGAACACGGCGCTTAGCTCCGCCAGCAATGCCTTTTGGGCGGACGGATCCAGATAGGCCGTTACGAGGCGGAAGCCGGAAAGCGGCGGGGCGATCATGGCGTCATCGTCCTCCGCCATTGCATCTTGTCAAATGCGCGTGGCCATCGAGCCAGGCGTTCCGATCCATCAATGGCGGCGACCCAGCGCGGCGCTGGCGAGCGCCAGCGGGCTCGCTTGCAGATCGCGAATCCGCGATCTTATGCCTTGCGGCCTAAACCGGCCCTCCTATATGAGCCAAGACGCCGCCGGGCGCGGCGTCGATACGCATTTTAGGGGGTCGGATGAGGGGGCCCCGCGGGTGTCGCGGACTCTCCCGTTCGGGTGCCGAAAGGACCCGGCCGACCTGCCGCAGACAAGAGGAAGCGAGACATGGGCAAGGTCATCGGCATCGACCTCGGCACCACCAATTCGTGCGTCGCCGTAATGGAAGGCAAGACGCCGAAAGTGATCGAAAATGCGGAGGGCATGCGCACGACGCCGTCGATCGTGGCCTTCACCGATGATGGCGAACGGCTGGTCGGACAGCCGGCTAAGCGCCAGGCCGTCACCAACCCGGAGCGCACCATCTTCGCGGTCAAGCGGCTCATCGGCCGCCGCTACGACGATCCGATGGTGGATAAGGACAAGAAGCTCGTCCCCTACAAAATCGTCCGGGCCTCGAATGGCGACGCCTGGGTCGAGATCGAAGGCAAGACCTATTCCCCCTCGCAGATCTCCGCCTTCATCCTGCAGAAGATGAAGGAGACGGCCGAGGCCTATCTCGGCCAGAAGGTCGAGCAGGCCGTTATCACCGTGCCCGCTTATTTCAATGACGCCCAGCGTCAGGCCACTAAGGACGCCGGCAAGATCGCCGGCCTCGAAGTCCTGCGCATCATCAACGAACCGACGGCCGCTGCGCTCGCATACGGACTCGACAAACAGAAGAGCGGCACAATCGCGGTTTACGACCTCGGCGGCGGCACTTTCGACATTTCGATTCTGGAAATCGGCGACGGCGTGTTCGAGGTGAAGTCGACCAACGGCGACACCTTCCTCGGCGGCGAGGACTTCGACATGCGTCTGGTCAATTACCTCGCCGACGAATTCCAGAAGGAGCAAGGCATCGATCTGCGCCGCGACAAGCTCGCGTTGCAGCGGCTGAAGGAGGCCGCGGAGAAGGCCAAGATCGAGCTCTCTTCCACCACGCAGACCGAAATCAACCTGCCGTTCATCACCGCCGACGCGAGCGGCCCGAAACACATGACCATGAAGCTCACCCGCGCCAAATTCGAGGCGCTGGTGGATGATCTCGTGCAGAAGACCGTCGAGCCGTGTCGACTCGCGCTCAAGGATGCGGGTTTGTCGGCGGCCGAGATCAACGAGGTGGTGCTGGTCGGCGGCATGACGCGCATGCCGAAGGTGCAGGAGGTCGTCAAGCAGCTGTTCGGCAAGGAGCCGCACAAGGGCGTCAACCCCGATGAGGTCGTCGCGGTCGGCGCTGCGATCCAGGCCGGTGTGTTGCAAGGCGACGTCAAGGACGTGCTCTTGCTGGACGTGACGCCGCTCTCGCTGGGCATCGAGACGCTCGGCGGCGTATTCACGCGGCTCATCGAACGCAACACCACTATTCCGACCAAAAAGAGCCAGGTGTTCTCCACTGCCGAGGACAATCAGAATGCGGTGACGATCCGCGTGTTCCAAGGCGAACGGGAGATGGCAGCCGACAACAAGCTGCTGGGCCAATTCGATCTCGTTGGAATACCGCCCGCGCCGCGCGGCGTGCCGCAGATCGAAGTAACGTTCGATATCGACGCCAACGGCATCGTCAACGTGCATGCCAGAGATAAGGGAACCGGCAAGGAGCAGCAGATCCGCATCCAAGCATCGGGTGGTCTATCCGAGGCTGACATCCAACGCATGGTCAAGGATGCGGAATCCCACGCCGAAGAAGACAAGAAGCGCAAGGCCGAGGTCGAGGCCAAGAACCACGCCGAGGCATTGGTGCATTCCACCGAGAAGGCGCTCGCCGAGCACGGCTCGAAGATCGGGGAAGGCGATCGGCGCGCCATCGAGAACGCGATCGCTGATCTCAAGGAAGCGCTCAAGGGCAGCGATGCTGAGGCGATCACGGCCAAGACCAATGCGCTCGCGCAAGCCTCGATGAAGCTCGGTGAGGCCATGTACAAGCAGGCCCAGGAGGGTGGTGCGGCGGGCGGACCCGGCGGCGGTCAGGACGGTGGCGATGGCTCTGGCAAAACCGAGGACGTCGTCGATGCGGAATTCACCGAGGTCGACGACGACAAGAAAAACAAGAAATCAGCCTGATGTCGGCGAGGCATCTGCCATGCCGTCTTCGATTGCAACCAAGACCCCCGGGCCGTATCCCGGGGGTCGCATATTTTTGAAGCACCATGAGCGACCGGGTAAGGTTCGGCGATGATGCCACGGCAGAGATGACGGGGGTGAACGCGGGCATGAAGCGCTGCTATTACGACATTCTGGGAGTCGAGCGCACGGCGGACGAAAGTGAACTGAAAGCCACCTTTCGCAAGCTCGCCATGAAGTGGCATCCCGACCGCAATCCCGGCGACAAGAGCTGCGAAGTCCGCTTCAAAGAGATCAACGAGGCCTATGAGATCCTCAAAGATCCGGACAAGCGTGCGGCTTATGACCGCTTTGGCCATGCCGCATTCGAGCATGCCGGTCCCGGAGCCGCTGGTGGCTTTGGCGACGTAGCGTCGGCCTTCGCCGATATCTTCGATGATCTATTCGGTATGGGCGGCGGTCGCCGTGGACGCGCCGGCGGCCGCGAGCGCGGCGCCGACCTGCGCTACAACATGGAGATCACCCTGGAGGAAGCCTATTCCGGTAAGAGCGCCCAGGTCCGCATCCCAACCTCGGTGACTTGCGAGGCCTGCTCCGGCTCGGGTGCCAAGGCCGGCACCAGACCCAAGGCGTGTCCGACTTGCGGTGGCCAGGGCCGCATCCGCCATGCTCAGGGATTTTTCACCCTGGAGCGGACCTGTCCGGCTTGCCAGGGCCGCGGTCAAGTGATCGACAACCCGTGTCCATCCTGTTCCGGGTCTGGACGAGTAACGCGCGAGCGTACCCTGTCGGTGAGTATTCCTGCGGGGGTCGAAGACGGCACCCGCGTCAGGCTTGCCGGCGAAGGCGAAGCCGGCGTGCGCGGTGGTCCGGCCGGCGACCTCTATATTTTTCTCGCCATCAGCGCCCATCCGTTCTTCCAGCGCGAGGGCGCCGATTTGCATTGCCGAGTGCCGATCTCCATGGTTCTTGCCGCTCTGGGCGGCGACATCGAGGTGCCGGCCATCGACGGCACCCACAGTCGCGTAAAGGTGCCGGAAGGCACTCAATCGGGGCGTCGCTTCCGTCTGCAAGGCAAGGGCATGCCGGTGCTGCGCTCCAAACAGCTCGGCGACATGTACATTCAGGTCCTCGTCGAGACACCGCAAAAACTCGGCAAGCGACAGCGCGAATTGCTGACAGAATTCGAGCGATTGTCGTCCAAGGAGACGCAGCCGGAAACGGCAGGATTCTTCGGCAAGGTTCGGGAATTCTTGGGCCGTTCCGGCGCGGCTTGAGCAAATTGCCGCTTGACCCTCGCACGCCCGACCTTTACCGGTTTAGGGCTCAAATCGGCAGTCGTTACCTAGCGTTAGCCCCAACATGCCGCTCCCAGCCCTGCAACTCCTCGAGCAGAAGCTTGAACAGCAGAAGCGCCTTTTCGAACTGAAGAAAGGCGCGCTCGAAAGGAGGATCGAGCGGCAAATTCAAATCTTCGAGCAGAGGAAGGACGCGTTCGAGAAAAGGATCGAACAAGAGTTCGAAAATCACAAAAGGAAGTTCGAGCAGAAGCTCGACACGCAAAAAAAGAAGATCGAGACGCGCATTCGTCTCTTCGAGCAAAAGAACGGCGTCCGTCTCGACGACGAGGTGCGCTTCATCCGCTGCTGGATCGAGAAGCCGTGGACCACCGGCGCGGTGACGCCATCAGGCCGGGCGCTCGCGCGCACCATGGCGGCCTATGTCGATCCGAGCCGAGCTGGCCCGGTCATCGAGCTGGGCCCCGGCACCGGGCCGGTCACCGAGGCGCTGCTCGCAAAAGGAATTGACTCGTCGCGACTCGTGCTGGTCGAGTTCGATCCGGCCTTCTGCCGCTTGTTGCGCGCGCGCTATCCGGCCGCTACCGTCGTTCAGGGCGATGCCTATGCCCTCAAGCGTCTGCTGGGCGACGTCTTGCAAGAACCGGCCGCCGGGGTGGTCTCCGGATTGCCGCTCTTCACCAAACCATTGCGAATGCGTCTGCGGCTTCTGTTCGAAGCCTTCGCCCTAATGTCGCCGGGCGCGCCCTTCGTGCAGTTCACGTACAATGCCGTCCCGCCAATTCCCAAGCGGCTCGATCGCGTGAGCGTGGAAGCATCCGAACGGGTGTGGATGAATATTCCGCCGGCGCGGGTATGGGTATATCGGCGGAGCTGACGACGGGACGACAGACGATGGGACTTGTGCGTATCATGGCGGATCGATCCATCGTCCGTCATCCGTCATGGCTGCCCCGAAAATTCTGGTCATTCCCGGCTCGCTGCGGGCAAAGTCGTACAATGTGCGGCTTGCGGCGCTCGCGACCAAGGAGTTGACGCTCGCGGACGCCGAAGTCACCCGCATTTCGCTGTTGGACTATCCACTACCGATCTACGATGCCGACACCGCGGAGACGGCCGGACCGCCCTCGAATGCGGTCAAGCTCAAGCAACTCATGTCGGTGCACCAGGGCGTATTCATTGCCAGTCCGGAGTACAACGCCTCGATCACGCCGCTGATCAAGAACACGATCGATTGGATTTCGGCCGTGCGCGAGCGCGGCGAGCCGCCGCTCGCCGCTTACCAGAATCGGGTCTTTGCGCTCGGCGGCGCCTCGCCCGGGCGTTCTGGTGCGACGCATTCATTGCTGGCGCTGCGCCAAGTGTTGGCGGTTGGCTGCCGCGCGTTGGTCATTGCGGAGCAGGTGACGGTGCCCAATGCGGAGCAGGCCTTCGACGAGATGGGCGAACTCAAAGATGCGCGCGCGGCCGGTCAGCTCAAGCTGGTCGTGCGCAAGCTTGTCGATACCGCCAAGCTCTTGGCAAAGGCCGACCGCTGAGGCGGTATGGGAGAAAACTAGGGGACATCGACCATGAAGCTCGATCCGCGCGAGCGGTTGATCGTCGCGCTCGACGTGCCTTCGGTCGGCGAGGCGGAGGCGCTGGTCGTACGGCTAGGTGATGCCGTCTCGTTCTACAAGATCGGTTATCAGCTCGCCTTTGCCGGCGGCATCGACTTCGCCCGCGCGCTGGCCAGCGCCGGCAAGCGCATTTTCCTCGATCTCAAGCTGCACGATATCGGCAACACGGTTGCTAAAGGCGTCGAAGGCGTTGCGCGGCTTGGGGCATCGTTTCTTTCCGTGCACGCCTATCCACAGACCATGCATGCGGCAGTCGACGCCCGCAAAGGCTCGCCGCTGCGTCTTCTCGCGGTTACCGTGCTCACCTCCTACGACGATGCCGACCTCGCCGCAGCTGGATACGATTTCACGGTGTCAGAACTTGTCCGTGAACGCGCAGCGCAGGCCCGGGACGTGGGAATTGACGGATTGGTGTGCTCAGGCGAGGAGACGACGATGCTGCGCCCGATTGTCGGCGCGGGGATGGTGCTGGTCACGCCCGGCATCCGGCCTGCCGGTGCCGCAGCCGGCGACCAGAAGCGCATCATGACGCCGGGTGCTGCGATCGCGGCCGGTGCCGATCATCTCGTGGTCGGGCGGCCGATCCTCGAAGCGCCAGATCCCCAGGCGGCAGCGGAGGCGATTATCGCCGAGATCGCAGCAGCGACGGCGTGACAGGGAGGTCGAGATGCCCAAGGGCTATTGGATTCCGCACATCGATGTCGTCGATCCGGAAGGATACAAGGCCTACATGGATGCAACCCCTGCAGCCCACGCCAAGTATCGCGGCCGCGCCCTGGTGCGGGGCGGCACGCAGGAAGTCGTCGAGGGGAGGGCCCGCTCCCGCAACGTGCTACGCGAATTTCCGGACTATGCTACGGCGCTTGCGTGCTATCGCTCTGCGGAATATCAGCGCGCGAAGCCGTTGCGCCTTCCCCATTCGGCCTGCGATTTCGTGATCATCGAGGGCCATGATGGCGTGCAGCCGCAGCCACCCGCCACTCCACCGGTGGCTGCAGCGCGCAAAGGGTATTGGATCGCGCACGTGGATGTCACCGATCCCGAGGGCTACCAAGCATACGTGGCCGCCGACATGGTGCCGTTCGGACGATTTGGCGGGCGCTTCCTGGTGCGCGGCGGCCGCCGCGAGGTGGTCGAGGGCAAAGTGCGCGCGCGCACCGTCGTGCTGGAATTTCCAAGTTATCGTGCTGCGCTCGATTGTTACCGATCAGACGACTATCAAGCCGCGGCGGCGTTGCGCAAAGGCAAAGCCGAACTCGACCTTTTCATCATTGAAGGTTGTGAGCCGCAATCATAGCCTGCGCTGATCTACGTTGCCGGCGAGGGAAGTGCGGGAGCGGGCTCTTACTTTCCTTCGTATTTGCGCCTCGCTATACCGGCAGCCGAACTTGCCGGAGAGATTGCCATGTCCGACATGCGGCTGATCGTGGCTGGCGCCGGTGGGCGCATGGGGCGCACGCTGATTCATGCCATTGCGGCCACGGACGGCGTTATCCTGGCAGGCGCGGTGGAGGCGGCTGCCTCGGCGGTGATCGGACGTGACGCGGGCGAGCTTGCCGGGCTGGGCAGGAACGGGATTGCCGTTCAAACTGACGTCGAGCCACTACTCGCTCACGCCGATGGGCTGCTCGACTTCACCGTTCCCGCCGCGACCATTGCGTTTGCCGAACATACCGCACGGAAGGGCTGCGTGCACGTCATCGGTACGACCGGGCTCACGGGGGAGAATGAAGCGCTGATCGCAGAGGCGTCAAAGCGCGCCGTGATCGTGAAATCCGGCAACATGAGCATGGGCGTCAACCTGCTAGCAGCGCTGGTCAGTCGAGTAGCGAAGACTCTTGACGAGGATTTCGACATCGAAGTTCTCGAAATGCATCACAACAAGAAGGTGGACGCACCTTCAGGCACGGCGCTGATGCTTGGCCGCGCGGCTGCCCAGGGCCGCGGCGTTGACCTTGATCAGCGTTCGGTACGCGGCCGTGACGGCGCAACCGGCGCACGTTGCGCCGGAGACATTGGCTTTGCGTCGCTGCGCGGCGGCTCGGTGGTGGGCGATCACACCGTGATCTTCGCCGGGCCGGCCGAACGGGTCGAACTCGTGCACAGGGCCGAGGATCGGATGATCTTCGCGCGTGGCGCGTTGCGTGCCGCGCTGTGGGGGCGCGGACGCAAACCTGGGCTTTATTCGATGGCTGACGTGCTAGGCCTGAGCGATATTTGATCGCTCGTGCGGGCCGCGCAGAAGAGAGCGACCGGTCATCTCGGCCGGCTGAGACAAGTCCATCAATTCGAGCAACGTGGGCGCGACATCCGCGAGCCGTCCGTCCGCCAACGAAACATTGCCGCCGCCCAGTAGTAGCACCGGGACGGGATTGGTGGTGTGAGCCGTATGCGGGCCGCCGGTCTGAGGATCGCGCATCGTCTCGCAATTGCCGTGGTCCGCTGTGGCAAGCAAGGCACCGCCGGCTTTTGCGATCGCTTCTGCAATGCGGCCGAGGCCGGTATCGACCGCCTCGACTGCCTTGACGGCGGCCGCCAAGCTGCCCGTGTGTCCCACCATGTCGGGATTGGCGTAATTCAATACGATCAGGTCGTAGCGGCCGGAGCCGATCGCCTCCACCGCCCTGTCCGTCAACTCCGGCGCCGACATCTCGGGCTTGAGGTCGTAGGTCGCAACTTTCGGCGAAGGAACCATGATGCGGTTCTCGCCGCGATAGGGCTCCTCCTCGCCGCCGTTGAGAAAATAGGTGACGTGCGCATACTTCTCCGTCTCGGCCATTCGCAACTGGCTGCGGCCGGCCTCGGCGACGACCCGGCCAAGCACGTTCGCGAAGCTCTGCGGGGGGAAGATCGTTCCCATCAGCGCATCCAGCTGCTCGCTGTATTGCGTCATGCCGGCAGCGGCGACGACGCGGACGCTGCGCGGGCGGGCAAAGCCGGAGAAGGCCGGGTCGAGCAAGGCGGAAAGAATCTCGCGCACGCGGTCGGCGCGGAAATTGAAACAGAGTACGCCGTCACCGTTCCGCATCCCGGGATACTCGCCGACCACCGCCGGCACGACGAATTCATCGCTGATGTCGTGCGCATAGGCGTCCGCAATGACGGCGGCGGCGCTCGCGAAGCGGGGAGCTTCGGCGTCAACGATCGCATGGTAGGCCTTTGCCACGCGGTCCCAACGCCGGTCGCGGTCCATAGCGTAATAGCGACCGCTTACAGTCGCGATCGGGACGGATCGCGGTAGCGCCGCGACCAGGCGCGCAATGTCATCCCCTGCAGAGCGTGGCGGCGTATCACGACCGTCGGTAAAGGCATGTACCACCGCCGGCACCGAAGCTTTGACGAGCGTTCCGGCGAGCGCCGCGGCATGATCCTGATGCGAATGCACTCCCCCCGGGGACACCAAGCCCATGAGGTGGCAGGTACCGCCGCTTTGCCGCAAGCTCTCGATCAGGCTGGTCAGTGCGGGCGCTCTTTCGATCTCGCCGCTGGCAATCGCTGCATCGATGCGGGGCAGGTCCTGCACCACGAGACGGCCGGCGCCGATGTTGAGATGTCCGACCTCGGAATTGCCCATCTGTCCCTCCGGCAGGCCGACATCTTTTCCCGAAGTGCGTAAGAAGGCGTGCGGACAGCTCGCCCAAAGACGATCGAAAGTGGGAGTCCGGGCTTGTCGAACGGCGTTGTCAGCGGCCTCCTCGCGCCAGCCCCAACCGTCAAGCACGACCAGCATGACTGGACGACGCTTCTGCATCTCCTGACGTCCTCTGCGTCTCGCCAGCGTCGTTGATGTTACGGTCGCCGTCGAGAACGGTATTGCGGATCTTTGTGTGGGATCGCGGCGCCATCGTCAACCAGCGCCTTGCTCGCGATCGGACGACTCACACCGTGCTGTTTGTGTCACACCGCGCAATTTTTGCTCGGCGCCGCAGTTGATCGTGTCGCCACGATCAATTCGACCCCAAGAATCGGATATACTGCCGTCGGATCGCTGTCAGTTTCGGTCGGGGGGCCGCATTGACCGTTAGAACGATCGTCGCCGCATTGGCGACGCCGATGATGCTTTGCGCTCTTGCGCCGGCGCAGGGGAGCGTTGATCGGCCGCCTCAATTCATCGTAATGGGCTTCGACAACTGCACCGAGCTCGAGCGCTGGCAAGAGCTCACCGACTTTGCTGCAGAGCTGAACAAGGACGGCGAGCGCGTTCACTTTACCTTTTTTGTCAGCGGCAGCAATTTCATCGCCGACGCCAGTCGAAACATCTATGAAGGCCCACACCAGCGCCGGGGCTATTCCCGCATCAACTTCGGCGGCACGCCCGAGCAGGTTCGCAAACGCGTCGAATACGTGAACGCGCTTTACCGCGAAGGCCACGAGATCGCCTCACACGCGGTCGGGCATTTCAATGGCGCAGCGTGGTCCGTCGGGGATTGGGAGAAAGAATTTCGCGCGTTCGGCGAGATTCTAAAGAACGTTGGGCCCAACAATGGGCTCGCCGGCTCGAAATTGGCGTTTGCCACCAGCGACGTGATCGGCTTCCGCGCGCCCTATCTCGCCAAGGGTCCGGGATTGTACCGCGCGCTCAAGGCACTTGGATTCCGTTACGATACCAGCGATGTGAGCCCTGCAGCCGCCTGGCCGGAAAAGATCGACGGATTGTGGCGGTTCAATTTGGCCATGCTGAGAATCCAAGGGTCGGGTAGGGGTACCTTGTCGATGGATTACAATTTCTTCGTGGCCCAGTCGCGCGCCGCCTACGATCCGCGTCGTTACGAGATGTCGCGCGAGCAAACGCTGCAAACCTATCTCCATTATTTCAAGAGCAACTACTCCGGAAATCGAGCGCCGCTCCATATCGGGCATCATTTCACGAATTACGCAGGCGGCGCCTACAACGAGGCGCTCAAGTCGTTCGCGCGCGCAGTCTGCGGCTTGCCGGAAGTTCGCTGCGTGACCTATGCCAAGCTGGCCGAGTTCATGGATCAGCAGAACGCGGAGACGCTCGCGGCTTATCGCAGAGGAGATTTTGCGCACGTAGCGACGCCAACGTTGAACGTAGCGCAAGCGTTGCGATAGCCCAATAAGCAGCAAAAGACATGTCGCCGCCGCCTCGCAACCCACGCGTCGCTGCTGCGATCCGGCCCTCAGCTTGCCGTTCTTGCGGCCTCCCAGCCCAGCATCGCCCGCTTGCGCGTGAGGCCCCAGTGATAGCCGGTCAGCTCACCACGCTTGCCCAGCACGCGATGGCATGGCACCACGAACGAGAGCGGATTCTTGCCCACTGCGGCGCCCACCGCGCGCGCGGCTTTGGTTGCACCGATCTTCGTAGCGATCTCTGAGTAGCTTATCGCTCGGCCCATCGGAATTTTGAGCAGCGTTTCCCAAACGCGCACCTCGAAATCGGTGCCGATGAGCACCACGCGCAGCGGCCGATCGGCTCGCCACAGGGCCGCATCGAAGATTCGCCGCGCAAGCAGCGCGGTGTGCGTGCGATCCTCGACCATATCCGCCCTCGGCCAGCGGCTTCTCATATCGGCAAGCGCGGCCTGCTCCTCGCCGGCGTCGGCAAACGCGAGACCGGCAAGGCCGCGTTGCGTCGTCATCACGAGCGCTGTGCCGAATGGGGATGGATGAAAGCCGTAGGACATGGTGAGCCCAGCGCCGCCCGATTTCCATTCGCCGGGCGACATTGCTTGGTGCGTGACGAAGAGGTCGTGCAGCCGGCCCGGCCCGGACAGGCCGACCTCGAACGCGGCGTCGAGCACACTCGCGGAGTCTCGCAATAGCCGGCGTGCATGCTCGAGCGTGAGCGCCTGCAGGAAAGCCTTGGGGGTGATTGAGGCCCAGCGGCGGAACAGGTGGTGCAGCTCGCTGGCGCTCACTCCGGCCGTCGCCGCAATCGCATCGATCTCTGGTTGCTCGCGCCAGTGCTCGGAAACGAACGCGATGGCGCGGCGCACGACGGCGTAGTCGGCGGCGGCGCGGCCGAGCCGGTCGCCATCGTCAACCCGATCGGGCGAGAGCATGGCGGTCTCCATCATCTGCTCCTTTTCTAAAGTGGAGGTCGATGGTTCACCACCCGATTTCTGCGCGCAGATGCCTAATCAAGTACCGTTCGAGTCGGCCCTCGCTTGGCCTCGCCGAGTGCTGCCGAGAGCGCAAGCGCGAAGCTTTCCTTCTCCCGCGGCCCCAGGAAAGCTGCAATTGCAAGCCGTCGTCCTCGCGAGACGAGGAACAATCGTTCGATGCCGAACTCGGCGTGCACGACGCGATCGAGTCGAACCCAGAGCGGATTGAGCGTCCATTCGCTGACCCGGCCGCGGTGACTCACCTGACGCACCGTGAGCTCCGAGGCAGTTACGGTAACCTGCTCGTAGGCTTTTGCGCGGCGGTAGCTGATCTGAAGCGCGCAGTAGAGCAGCAGAACGTCGAGCCCGCAAAAACCGAACACCGGCCAAGCGCCGGCGAGGAGGAACGTCATCCCTGTCGCCAGGCTGATCCCTCCGGCCAGCAACATAAGTGCGACAAATCCCTTGCGGCTGAGCGACCGATGGGGCGTGAGCACTGCCGAAAAGATCGTGGGTTCTGGGGTCAAGTCGTTGTCGGGTGTCATCGAGCTCACTATACCGGAACTATGGCGCGCAAGACATCTCGCAAGGTGGCCCGTAGAAACGCCCGCAAGGCGCCGCGAAGAACGGCGCAGAGCCTGCGCCAGGCCCGCATGCGAACGGCGGCTGAGCTCAAAAGCCCGGCCCGACGCGCCGCCGCCGACCACGCAGCCGCTGCCGGTGCGCTGCCGCAATGGACAACCGCCGAGATCGAGGAGGCGTTTCGCCGCTTCCAAGCCGCTCGCCCCGAGCCCAAGGGCGAACTCGAGCACATCAATCCGTTCACGCTGCTGGTTGCGGTCGTGCTCTCGGCGCAGGCGACCGACGCCGGCGTCAACAAGGCGACGCCGGCTTTGTTCGCCGCCGCCGACACGCCGGAAAAGATGGCCGCGCTCGGCGAAAAGCGGATCGAGGAGCTGATCAAGACGATTGGTCTCTTCCGCACCAAGGCAAAAAATCTCGTCGGGCTATCCAAGAAAGTTGTGCAGGACCATGGCGGCGAGGTGCCGCGCACGCGCGAGG
Source organism: uncultured Alphaproteobacteria bacterium (assembly GCA_965652015.1). GTDB lineage: Bacteria > Pseudomonadota > Alphaproteobacteria > Rhizobiales > Xanthobacteraceae > VAZQ01. Next base: position 27,770 of record CBFGVM010000002.1, on the reverse strand, counting down.
CGCTGGAGGCGCTGCCCGGCGTCGGCCGCAAGACGGCCAATGTCGTGCTCAACGTCGCCTTCGGTGAGTCGACCATCGCCGTCGACACTCACATCTTTCGCGTCGGCAATCGGACCGGCATGGCGACCGGCAAGACGCCGTTCGAGGTAGAGACCAAGCTCGACCGCGTCGTGCCGGCGAAATACAAGCGTCATGCCCACCATTGGCTGATCCTGCACGGGCGCTACGTCTGCCTGGCGCGTCGCCCGCTCTGCGAGAAATGTCTGATCGCCGATTTGTGCAAGTGGCCGGGAAAAACAGTGGTCAATCATCTTTCATCGCCCCACTGACCATTGTTCCCTCGCTTCGCCTTGCTCGCACCACGATCGATGGCCAAGTAGACTCCGGCCTCAATTCGGAGGAATCGCGGGTATGCATTTGCCGTGGGGCAAAATTGCCATCGGCGTCGTGATTGCCGTCGTCTCGCTCGCCGGTGCGCTTTGGGCGTTCAATTGGTTTTGGCCGGACTCAAGGAACCAGCAGCCGACGCTGGTCGAAGTGCCGCCGCTGAAGCCGATCGCTCGCAACTCGATCGTCGTGACACCCGCAGCCATTGCACTCTCCGCCATCCATGCCGCACTGGAGAGCGCGGCGCCGCGCAATCTCGAGGGCAAACGCGAGAATCCGCTCCCGCAAATGCTCTCCAACGCCGCGCTCGACTGGACTGTCGCGCGCGGCCCACTGGCAGTCACCGGCCGGCCAGATGCCCTCGTGGTGTCGACCGCACTCTCCGGAACATTCCACGCAACGGGGCAAGTCTCGGGCGAAGCAGGAAATCTCGCGGGTGCCATTGGAGATCTGCTGGGGGGCCGTCTTGGACAAGGGCTGCAGAACCTGCAGGGAAAGACGCTGGATCAGCGTGCTGACATCCGCGGCAACGTCACGCTCGCGGCGCGCCCGACGCTGCTGCCGGCGTGGCGGGTGGAGCCTAATCTGACCTCGCAGGTCGCGCTCGCCGACGCCTCTTTGGCGATTATGGGCGTGAGGCTGAGCGCATCGAACGAGCTCAAGCCGTTCATCGATCGCGCGGTCAATGAACAGATAGCGGCGCTACAAGCGCGCCTGCGCGACGATCCCTTCCTTGAACTTGCGGCACGACGCGAATGGGCCAAGATGTGCCGCTCGATCTCGCTCGGCGCCGAGGCGGCTGGCCTGCCCAAGCTATGGCTGGAACTTCGCCCGACGCGCGCCTTCGCTGCGCAGCCGCGCATTGACAGCGCTGCGCTCACGCTGACGATCGGCGTCGAGGCGCAGACGCGGATCGTGCCCGCCGAGACGAAGCCTGATTGCCCATTTCCAGCGCAACTGGAGCTCGTTCCGCAGATCGAGCAGGGCCGCGTCAATATCGCCGTGCCAATCGATATCCCGTTCACCGAGGTGAATCGGTTGCTCGAAGCACGACTCAAGGGAAAGAACTTCCCCGAGGACAAGAGCAGCGCATTCACCGCCACTATCCAGGGCGCCAGTCTGGCGGCATCGGGTGACCGGTTGCTGCTCTCGCTGCGTGTGAAGGCCAATGAAAACAAAAGTTGGTTCGGCCTCGGCGCCGAAGCGACGGTCCACGTATGGGGTCGGCCGGTGCTCGATCGGCCCCATCAGGTGCTGCGGCTCACCGACATCGCGCTCGACGTCAAATCCGAAGCCGCCTTCGGCTTGCTGGGCGCGGCGGCACGGGCCGCAGTGCCGTATTTGGAACAGGCGTTGGCGGAGAACGCGGTTGTCGATCTGGTGCCGCTCGCGACAAATGCGCGCAAGAGCATCGAGGCCGCAATCTTGGATTTTCGCAAGAGCGCCGACGGCGTCCGCGTCGACCCGGCGGTCACTGATCTGCGTCTCGTCGGCATCGAGTTCGACGCTAAAACGTTGCGTATAATTGCGGAGATCGACGGCACGGTACGGGTGGCTGTGACCAAGCTGGGCGGATAAAAGAAACTCGATAGGTGCGGTTATCTCAAGCTAGGTCCCGCGTTTCGGGTTCGTTATGCGGTGATGGACGTGCACCATGAGAGCCATCGCGAATAATGGCGTGGCCAGATTGACGACGGGGATCGATACGAATGCCGCAATCAAGATGCCGGCAAGAAAGACGGTGTTCTGGTGGTCCCGACGCAGTTGTTTGGCCTGGGCGACCGGCCGATGGCGCATGGCCGCCAACTCGAAATATTCGCGTCCGAGCAGATAGGCGCTGGCCAGGAAAAAAATGATCACGCCGGCGCCGGCGAACAGCAGAAACGGCACCGCGATGATGTAGATCAAGACCGCGAGCAAAGCCGTCTTCGCTCCTTCGACGAATGCGAGCGCCAGCGGTAGCGGCGTTCCGACGGGGTCCGCGGGGTAGTGCACGCGTTCCACTTCGAGCGCGACATCGTCGACGAAAAAGCTTCCCACCAGCGCCGTGACGGCCGGCATCAAGAACACCGAGCCGACGATGATCCCAATCCCGGCGGCAATGGACAGAACCCAAAGGACGATCGAGATCGGCGCAGGGGCGCTGATGCCGAACATGGTCTCGGCCCAATGCGCGCCGGCGCTTGCAAGCCATACCAGCAGCCGGTGAAGCCCGATGGCCAGAAGCACGATGACGGCGAGCGCGAGGCCCGCGGATTTCAGCAGCACCCAGCGGAACGGCCGCGAGAACATCTGAACGAGCGCTTTGATGCCCGCATCGATCATCGTTCCAATCCTCGTCCTTCCGGCTGCGCGAGCGCGGCATGGCGAACCAAGAAATGCGCGGTCCATAGATGCCGCTTGAATGCGGCATCGCTATTGCGATACCGCAAGCCCGACGACAATGAAGAATATTTTAGACGTGCGGGGCATGCGTTCCATGATAGTAACGCGCAATACGTGGCCGCGCCCATGCGACGTTTGACCCGCCGATCTTTCCTTGCATCCTCCGCCATGGCGATGGTGGCGGGGCCGGCGTTTGGGGCGCCGCGCCCGGCGCCCGTCCCGGAGGTGCCGCGCTCCGGCTGGGTCGATGCCGTCGTCGTCGGCGCCGGGGCGGCCGGCATTGCGGCCGGGCGGCGACTTGCCGCGGCGGGCAAACGATTTGTCGTGCTCGAGGCCGCGGATGAGGTCGGCGGGCGCTGCATCACCGATAGCAAGACATTCGGAGTTCCATACGATCGCGGTGCCCACTGGATCTATGCGACTGATATCAATCCGTTGGCGAGGCTCGCCGTGCAGGTCGGGCTCGACGTCTATCCGGCGCCGCCCGGGCAGCGCATGCGCATCGGACGACGCTACGCCCGCGAAGGCGAGATGGAGGATTTTCTCTCCAGTCTCGTGCGCGCCAACAGTGCGATTGCCGATGCCGCACGCAAGAGCGATGTCGCCTGCACCCAGGCGCTGCCCAAGGAGCTCGGCGAATGGCGGCCGACGATCGAATTCGTGCTGGGCCCTTATGGCTGCAGCAAGGAGCTGGCGGACGTATCGACCGCCGATCTGGCGCGCTCGGGCGAGCGCGACAACAACGCATTCTGCCGTCAGGGCTACGGTACGCTGCTGGCGAGGCTCGCAGCTCCCCTTCCCCTTCTTCTGTCGACCCCGGTCAAAACGATCGAATCGTGGAGCCGCGCGCGTATCGAGGTCGAAACGACGAAGGGGCAGTTCAAGACGGGCCTGGTCATCCTCACCGTCTCGACCAATGTGCTCACCAGCGGAAAGATCAAGTTGGCGCCCGAGCTCCCGAAGCGGCATCTCGAGGCCGCCACAAAGCTCAGGCTCGGCAGCCGCGATCACATAGCACTGGAGTTGAGCGGCAATCCGCTTGGGTTGCGTTCCGATGAGTTGGTATTCGAGAAAGCCAACAGCAGGCAGACGGCGGCAATCTTCGGCAACATGTCGGGTTCGACGATTTGCGTGATCGACATAGGAGGCAATTTCGGGCGCGACCTTTCCGCCAAGGGCGAGGCGGCGATGATCGATTTTGCGATCAACTGGCTGGGCGGGCTTTACGGTACGGACATGAAGGGTGCCGTTAAGCGCCGCCACGCCACGCGCTGGAACAATGAACCGTGGGTGCTCGGCGCCGTCTCTGCCGCGGCGCCGGGCGCCCAATCCTCGCGCAAGATACTGGCCGAGCCGATCAGCAACAACCGCATCTTCCTGGCCGGTGAGGCCACGCACGAAACGCTCTGGGGCACGGTCAATGGCGCCTGGGAATCGGGTGAGCGAGCCGCGGACACCGTGGTGAAGCTACTCGGCGGCCCGAGCAAGCGCGGCTGAGTGCGCTTACGCCCGCAACACGCCGCGCGTTCGCTTGGCGACCTCGGCGACGATTTTCGCGACGACCGCGTCGATCTCGGCGTCGGTCATGGTCTTTTCCCGCGGCTGCAACGTGACTGCAATGGCAATCGACTTCTTGCCGGGCTCTATTCCCGCGCCCTCATAAACGTCGAACACGGCGACATTGGTAATGAGCTTGCGATCGACGCTTTGCGCAGCGCGCAATACCTCGGCCGCGTTGACCGAGCGATCCACCACGAAGGCAAAATCGCGCTCCACCGGTTGAAACGGGGAAAGCTCCAAGGCCGGCCGCGCGCGGGTTGCCTTCGCCCTCGGCTCCGGGATTTTGTCCAGGATCACCTCGAAGGCAACGAGTGGGCCTTCGGCGTCAAGCGCTTCGAGTGCGCGTGGGTGCAGCTCGCCGAAATGCCCGAGCACGTTCTGCGGGCCGATCTGGATCGTCCCTGAGCGTCCCGGATGAAACCACGGCGGCCCACCCGGCACGACCTGCAGCGCCGGCGCCGGCGCGCCGGCCGCGGCGAGCACCGCGAGCGCGTCGGCCTTGGCGTCGAACGCGTCGACCTCGGCGGTCGCGGCCGACCAATGGCGGCCGATGCCGTTTGCTTTGGCGAGCGCGCGGCGCACGCCGCTGGCGGCGGTGAGTTGATCCTGCGGGCGATCGCCGCGGAAGACCTGTCCGACCTCGAACAACGCCACGTTGGGAAAACCGCGGTCGGCGTTGTTCTGCGCGGCAGCAACGAGCCCCGGGATCAGGCTCGGCCGCATGTCGGAGAGGTCCGACGCGATGGGATTGGCGAGCGCTAGCTCGGGTTTCCCACCGCCGAACAACTCGGCCTGCCGCTTTGCCATGAAGGACCAGATGACGGCCTCGAGCAGGCCGCGCGCAGCGAGCGCGCGCTTGGCTTTGCGGGTGCGCAGCTGCATCGGCGTGAGCACCGGCTTGCGCGGAGCCTCGCCGCGGTCGAACGGCGTCGCCGGAATGCGGTCGACGCCGAGAATGCGCATGATCTCCTCGACCAGATCGGCCTTGCCCTCGACGTCGCCTCGCCACGAAGGGACACTGACTTTCAGGCTCTTGCCGCCGCCGGCCGCCGCGAATCCGAGGCGGTCGAGCACGCGCTCGATCTCGCGCGTCTCAACGTGCAGGCCGGTAAGCCGCGGCAGTTCGTCGGTCGGAAAATCGATAACACGCTCCGGCACGTCCGCTGTCCCCGCGACCGTGACTTCCGAGGGTTTGCCGCCGCACAGGTCGAGCACCATGCCGGTCGCAAGCTCGAGCCCCGGCAGCATGAAGGCGGGATCGACGCCGCGCTCGAAACGGTAGCGTGCATCCGATTGGACGCCGAGTTTGCGGCCGGTCTGCGCGATGTTCATGGGGTCCCACAGCGCGGACTCGATCAGCACGTCGGTCGTGGCTTCCGAACAGCCGGTGCTCTCGCCCCCCATGATGCCGGCCAGCGATTCGACGCCGCGATCGTCGGCAATGACGCACATGCTCGAATCGAGGTCGTAGCGCTTGCCGTCGAGCGCGAGCAGGCTCTCACCTTCGCGCGCGCGCCGAACCGTCAGATTGCCGTGCACTTTCGCCGCGTCGAACACGTGCAGCGGCCGGCCGCGATCGTAAGTGATGAAATTGGTGATATCGACCAGCGCATTGATGGGGCGCAGACCGATCGCGGCCAACCGGCGTTGCAGCCATGGCGGGGACGGGCCGTTCTTCACCCCGCGCACGAGCCGCAGGGCAAAAGCTGGACACAGCGGTCGCGTCGAGCCGAAGTCGAGCGTCACCTTCACCGGGCATGGGTAATCCGCTCTCACCGGCCGAACGCTTTTGTCTCGCAGCTTGCCCATGTCGGCGGCGGCGAGATCGCGCGCAATGCCATTGACGCCGGTGCAGTCGCCGCGGTTGGGGGTGAGATTGATCTCGATCACGGGATCGTCGAGCCCGGCCCACTGTGCGTAATTCGCTCCGACCGGCGCATCGGCGGGAAGCTCGATGATGCCTTCGTGGTCGTCGGAGATCTGAAGCTCGAACTCGGACACCAGCATCCCGCGGCTTTCGACGCCGCGAATCTTGCCGATGCCCAGCGTCATGTCCTTGCCCGGGATGAAGGCCCCGGGCGGCACGAACACCCCTTTCATGCCGGCGCGCGCGTTGGGCGCGCCACAGACGACCTGCACCGGATCGCCGGATCCGGTATCCACCAGGCACACGCGCAGGCGGTCGGCGTTTGGATGCTGTTCGGCCGAGATCACGCGGGCGATGCTGAACGGCGCGAGCATTTTACCGCGCTCGGCGACGCTCTCGACTTCAAGTCCGATCATGGTGAGCCGGTCCACAATGGCCGCCAGCGGCGCCTCGGTGTCGAGGTGCTCCTTCAGCCAAGCGAGGGTCAATTTCATCATTATGCGGACCTGGGACTTATCTTTTCCCTGTGTGCCGGGGAGGCTCAGCAAGCATGAATGAGGGACGGTTGTTCCGAGCGGCAATCGAGAGCAATTGACTTATAACGATCATCTGCAGCGGGCGCGATCAGCCGCTCAATCCTCCGGCCAGCGTGGGAAAGTCGAGGGGACGAAAGCCGTAATGGGAGAGCCAGCGCACGTCGGCCTCGAAAAATGCGCGTAAATCCGGCATGCCATATTTGAGCATGGCGATGCGATCGATCCCCAGACCCCAGGCGAAGCCTTGGTATTCGTCCGGATCGAGCCCGCAATTGCGCAGCACGTTCGGATGCACCATGCCGCAGCCGAGAATCTCCATCCAGTCGTCGCCCTCGCCAAACCTGACCTCGCCTTTGTCGCGCCGGCACTGGATGTCGACCTCGAGCGAGGGCTCGGTGAATGGAAAGAACGACGGGCGGAAACGCATTTTGACCTGATCCACCTCGAAGAAGGCTTTGCAGAACTCCTGCAGTATCCATTTCAAATGGCCCAGGTGTGAGCCCTTGTCGATGACGAGCCCCTCGACTTGATGGAACATCGGTGTGTGGGTCTGATCGCTGTCGCTGCGGTAGGTGCGGCCGGGGATAATGACGCGGATCGGCGGCTTTTGCGCCAGCATCGTCCGGATCTGCACTGGCGACGTATGCGTGCGCAGCAGGAGCTGGGAGCCGTCCGGCTTCGGATTGAAATAGAACGTGTCTTGCATCTCCCGCGCCGGATGACCTTCGGGGAAGTTGAGCTTGGTGAAGTTGTATTCGTCGGTCTCGATGTCGGGCCCTTCCGCGATGGCGAAGCCCATGTCGGCGAAGATCGCGGTCAGCTCGTCTACGACCTGGCTGATGGGGTGGATGCGTCCGACCTCAGCCGGCGGTTCGCGCACCGGCAGTGTGACGTCCACGGTCTCGGTATTGAGCCGCTGATCGAGCGCGAGTTCCCTCAGCGCGTCCCTGCGCGCGGCGATCGCGGCGACAATGCGGTCCTTCAGACCGTTGATGAGCGGCCCCTGCTGCTTGCGCTCGTCCGCCGCCATCGTGCCGAGCGCCCGCAACAGCGCGGTGATCGAGCCGTTGCGACCCAGCGCCGCAACCCGCACCCCTTCCAGCTCCGCCTCATCGCTTGCATTTGCGACGGCGGCGAGCAGTTCGCTCTCGAGCGTGCCAAGGTCGGTCATCGGTCTCCTCAACTGCGCCAGCGCAATGTCTTGGGTTCGAGCGGGTTGACGAACACGCGCCCTTCTCCCTGCGACGCGATCCATTCATCCTTCACGCGCATCCACCAGCGCGCTTGGGTATCGGCATCATTAATGAGCATCAGCCTCGGTCGATGCAAAAGGCCCTCGCGTTGCTTGACCACCACTTGGCGATCCTGATCGAGAAAGGTGTGCATGAAGGGTTTGAGCAGCGGAGCGAGCGGTGCCACCCAGCCGGGCGAAGCCCAGAAGATCTGGTGGACTTCGGTCGCCTCGTCGGTGATCGGCGTGATCGCGGTCAGCCCGACGACGGCGTGGCGGTCGCCATGCACCTCCTCGATGCGCAGTCCGGGAAGCTTGTAGGAGATCTCGGTTTCGACATGACGCCCGAGCAGCTTGTAGACCAGGTTCTGCGGCGGCAGCGGATGGCGCACCATGCGCCAGCCAAGCTCGATCGGCTCGAAGTGCTTTTCCTTGGGCCGCAGCTTCGTTGGCTCATGCTTGAACCACCACGACGTGTGCACGAACCCGGCATGCGTCGGATCCATGAGACCGAATGCGGCGTGGTCGGTCGAGCAGGGGAATGGCAGCATAATCGCGGCCGCAGGCGCCTTGTCATCGGAAAAGATCGGTATGCGCGGTGGCTCTGCCGGCGGCGTCGCTTCGTTCGCCGTCGGGAAATAGACCCATACCAGGCCCTGCCGCTCGATGCAGGCATAGGTACCGCAACGGATCTTGCCGAGATCCATCTCCTGGCCTTCCCGCAGCGAGGGGATCTCGACGCAGGTACCGCTCATGTCGAAGCGCCAGCCGTGATAGCAGCACCTGATCGTCTCGCCGTCGAAGCGACCGTAATGCAAGGGGATGCCGCGGTGCGGGCAAATGTCGCGCAGCGCAAACACGCGTCCGTCGCGGCCCCGGCCGATGAGCAGCGGCTCGCCGAGCAGCGTCTTGTGCACGAGCCGACCCGGTCGCACATCCGTGCCCACAAGCGCGACGTACCAAAAGCCGCGCAGGAGTTGGGCTTTGAGATCGTGCATGGTCTCGTCCCCGGGGAGTCCGCCCGGTCGTTACGCCGGCATGAGCGGCATGTCGGTATCGCCGGGCTTGGCGCCCGCCTGCGTCAGCATGCAATGCACTTGGCCGCGATGATGCGTTTGGTGATTGAACATGTGCGTGACCAAGACCCATTTCGGCTTACGCAGGTGCGCCTTCATCGCACCGGAGTAATAGGCGAGATCGCCGGCGAGCGATGCCGCGTCGAGCCGGTCCGCCCAGTCGATCACGACCGCGTCGAAGGCTTTGCGTTCGCGCTTCAACTCGTCCCAGTCGCCATAAAGCGATACGGATTCAGGAATGCCGCCCGCGGGGGGCGGCGTGCCGGCAAGCCGGTGCATCCAGATGCGATCAGCCCAGAGCAGATGGCTGAGCGTCGCGTGGATAGAGCCGAAAAACGCTCCGCGATCGCGTCGCCGCTCGGTGTCCGGGAGCGCATCAGCGACGCCATAAATGTTGTCGTTTTGCCAGCGATTGTAGCGCGCCATGCATTGCACATAGCTCAGATCGATCATCGTCGCGTTCGAAGGACGGACATTTATCTGCCGTGTGCGCCCTGCGTCCTCTGATTCTCACACTGTGATCGCGGCTTTGGCCTTCTCGACGATCGCCGCGAAGGCTGCGGGCTCGCGGATCGCAAGGTCCGACAACACTTTGCGGTCAACCACCAGCCCGGCTCTGCCGAGGCCGCCGATGAACCGGCTGTAAGTGAGTCCGAAGGGACGCACTGCCGCATTGAGGCGCTGGATCCACAGTGCCCGGAAAGTGCGTTTGCGGCGCTTGCGGTCACGGTACGCATATTGGTTCGCCTTCTCGACCGCCTGCTTTGCGATGCGAATGGTGTTCTTGCGTCGGCCGTAATAGCCCTTGGCGGCTTTCAATACTTTTTTGTGCTTGGCGTGCCCGGTAACCCCGCGCTTGACGCGTGCCATGGCTGACCTCCTGATTGCGTGCAACGATTGGGTGCGGCTGGCCGCTGCGGCGGCCCCAGGTGTCACCCGTTGGGCAAAAAGAATTTTTTGATCTTCTCGCCGTCGGTCTTGAACACTACGGCGGTGCCGCGCAGTTGGCGGATCTGCTTGTTGGTGCGCTTGATCATGCCGTGACGCTTGCGAGATTGCTGGTAGAGCACCTTCCCGCCCGCGGTCACTTTGAAGCGCTTTTTTGCGCCGGATTTGGTCTTGAGCTTGGGCATTTGGCTCTCCTTTGCGGCGGCAGGCGTGGAAAACGCCCCGGCCAGCCGGTTTTTGCTCGCTCGAGCGTGCTGATATTCGCCGTCGCCACGGCAGCCCTTTCGGCCGGGCGGCGGAAGGGCCGCGTTATGGCAGAGCCCGCCGCGAAATACAACCAAAACTCGGATTCATCGGCCGAATGGCCGCCGCGAGGCATGTGGGATGCGGCTGCTAGCCCGCGGAGCGATCAGGGCTGTGCAGGCGCCGGCACCCTCCTCGCAGCGCGCGGCCGAACTGTCACCTCGGAGCCAGCACCATCACCACCTGGCGGCCCTCGAAGCGGGGTTCCTGCTCGACCTTGGCGACTTTGGAAGTGTCGTCCTTTACGCGATTGAGCAGCTGGTAGCCGAGCTCCTGGTGCGCCATCTCGCGCCCGCGGAAGCGCAGCGTGACTTTCACCTTGTCGCCCTCTTCGAAAAAGCGCTGCATCGAGCGCATCTTCACGTCGTAATCGTGGTCGTCGATCATCGGCCGAAGCTTAATCTCCTTGACCTCGACGACCTTCTGTTTCTTGCGGGCTTCCGCCGCTTTCTTCTGCGCCTGGTATTTGTATTTGCCGTAATCGAGAATTTTGCAGACCGGCGGGGACGAATTGGGGGCGATCTCGACAAGATCTAGCCCGGCCTCCTGCGCCTTGTCCAAAGCGATCTGGATCTCAACCGGCCCGAGATTATGGCCGGTCTGGTCGATCAGTTGGACTTCGCGAACACGGATCTCCTCGTTGATGCGCGGGCCGTCCTTCGGGGCGGGCTGCGCGGGTCTCATTGGACGACGAATGGCTCTGCTCTCCTCATGTTGTTACAACAGTCCTGCTAGCGCAGGCCCACGAAGGATCAGGACAAACCGCGCATAAGTCAACGGCTTTCCCTTGGTTCGCGGCCGTCCCGAGCGTCTCTGCCAGATCTAGAGGTCGCGTTCCAGCAGCGCGCTGTAGACGGCGTGCGTTGTGGCCGCTGCGCTGTGCGGAGAGAACATGTATTCGGCGAAGTGGCGTGCGCGCGCGGACATCGTACGGTAGGCGTCATCATCGAGGGCGAACGCCTCGATCACTGCGCTGGCAAATTCTTGTGCGTCGCCGGCCTTGACCACCCATCCCGTGCGCACATCCTCCGGCATGTCCGGCGGCGCGACGACGTGTTCCGGCAGGATGCCGACATCCGACGTGACGACCGGTCGCGCCATGGCTTGTGCTTGCGCAACCACGCGGCCGAGGACGGGCGGCTCGGTTGCAGGCACCAGCACGGTCTCGGCGGCGGCAAGCGCGGCCGGCATGTCACGGCAGTGTCCGGTCAGCCGCACCTGCGCCTGCACGCCTTTGACCTTCGTCTCATCCACAATGGCGTCCGCATATTTGCGATGGCTGCGATGTTCGCCAACCAACACGAACACAAAGCCGCGCATACCGCTGTCGAGCATGATGCGAGCGACATCGGGCACGATAAGTTGGCCGTTCCAAGGGGCGACGCGCCCGGGAACGAGCAAAATGCGCGCCGCCGGTGGAATTCGCCACGCCTTGCGCAAGGCTTCGACCCGCGCGGCATCCACGGCCGCAGGATCGAATGCGGCGATGTCGATGCTGCGTGGAACGATAGTGAGGCGCTCGCGCGGAATATCGTGGCGTGCCAGGATCGGAGCGGCAGCAAAGTTTGAAGGCGTGATCACCCAATCGCCGCGCGCGAGAGCGGCGGCCCAGTACGCATGCAATCTGGAGACCGGCGGCACGTCGGGCAGTGTCGTGACGATCCATACGGCGATCCGCGCTGCGGCCATGTGGGCAATCCAGGCTCCGCCGCCGCTGTGCGCGTGCACGATATCGATCCGCTCGGAGGTAATCAGGCGTTCCAGTGTGCGGGCGCTTTTCCTGAGCAGGAACGGATTGACGGTCGCGTTGACGAGCGGAATCCATTCGACGCGGGATGCCGTAAGCTCCGCAACCAGCGGGCCATCCTCGCCTGCAACGAGCGCGCGCGCGCCGGTTTGCCGCAGCGCGGCGGCTACATCGAGGGCTGTGCGGGCGACCGGCTCCTCGCGCAGAGCCGGCACGATCTGCAGCACGGTGGCGCCGGCCAAGGTTCGCGGCTGATCCTGCCGATCAGTGTTAGTCACGGACTCAGTTCCTCGGCCGGCTCTGGATTGTTGGCGACTCGGGTGTGCTTGTATTCAATGGCAGGATGCGGGCGGAACACGCCCAGCGCCCCACGCAAATGTGCCTCTAAGGCCAGGCTCCGCAAATGAGCGATCTTTGCCTGAAATTCCTGACTGTTGGAACGAATATGGCGGCCCGCAAAATTGCCGTGCGGCGGCGCGAGGGAGGCCCACCCGGCCTGTTTTGGCTGGGCGGCTTCAAGTCCGATATGCGCGGTACCAAGGCCGAGGCGCTCGATCGATGGGCGCAGGAGAACGGCCGGGCGGTGACCCGCTTCGACTATTCCGGCCACGGCGAGTCGGGCGGCAATTTCACCGACGGCAGCATCGGCCGATGGCTCGAAGAGAGCGTTGCCGTGTTCGACACCTTTTGCAGGGGCCCCCAGGTCGTGGTCGGCTCCTCGATGGGAGGATGGCTGGCGCTGTTGCTGATCCGCGAACTGATGCACCGAAATCAAACCGATCCCAGCGTCGCACGGCTTGTGCTGGTCGCACCCGCAGTCGACTTCACTGAAGAGTTGATGTGGAAACGGTTCCCGCCGGAGGTCAAGCTCAAGATCGAGCAGGCCGGCGTTTGGGCGCGGCCTTCGCAGTACTCCGAAGAGCCCTATCCGATCACCCGCGGCCTTATCGAGGAGGGACGCAAACACCTCCTGCTCGACGGCATGATCGAGACCGCTTGTCCGGTGCGGATTCTCCAGGGCGTGCAGGATCCCGACGTGCCGTGGCAGCACACGGTCGAGCTGACCGCTCGCTTCGCCCGCGACGACGTGGTGCTGACGCTGATAAAGGACGGCGACCATCGCCTGTCGCGCCCGGAGGACATCGAGCGGCTCATCGCGGCCGTGGCAGAGTCGTAGAAGGCCGCTAACCGTGCTTGGAACGGCTGTCGGCGGGGACCTGTGTGCGATCGGACATGCCGTAGTCCCTGATCACGCCGGCAATCCGCAATCGATAGTCCGCGAATAACTCGCCGCGGCCGACGGCCTGGGCGCGACGATGGGCTTCGAGATTTCTCCATGCGCTCACCGCCGCTTCATCGCGGAAGAACGAAAGCGACAGCATCTTGCCGGGCTCGTAGATGCTCTCGAACCGTTCGATCGAGATGAAACCATCGATCTTATCGAGCAGCGGCCGCAGCTCGGCAGCGAGGTCGAGATAGCGTTGCTTGTGGCCAGGCTTTGGCCAGACTTCGAAGATCACGGCGATCATTGAACACCTCGGGAGGGAGCGGCTGCGTTCGGCCTGTTTTCTCGTGCGGAGCTTTTTCTGCCTCGCCGGAACCACTCGCCGAGGCACCGCCCACCATTTCAACAGAAGCGGCGGCTCAGGTCACCGGCCTGAGGAAGGTCCGTTCCTCACTCAGGATGAAACGTCGCTCCTGCGCAAAACGGAAGTTGGCGGCGCCTTGCGAATCGGACTTGAGCCGCGCGCGATAGGCCTCGTAGGCGGCGAGGCTATCGAACGAGATCAAACCGTAGGCAATGTTGTTGGTGCCTTCATGCGGCATCCAATAGCCGAGGAGATTTCCTCCGCACTTCGGAATGATGGTAAGCCAACGCTGCGCGTATTCTTCGAAGGCATCGCATTGAAACGGATCGAGTTGGTAACGGATGAAGACCGTGATGGTCATGGCAGCCTCCGGCGACGACCGCGAGCTGCATTTTGCCGCGCTTTTCAGATGGCATGCTTCGGATGTAACCGAACTATGCAGGTAATAGGACATCGCCGCCGCGCGTCCTGCAGCCCCCTCTCCGGATTTTCGGCCAAGCTTTAGGCGGGCGCCGTCGGCTCGGCGGGGCAGAGATGATCGCCGGCTTCGTAGAGCGCGTGTAGGCCTTCGCGGTAGGTCGGATAGCGCAGCTGCACCCCGAGCGCCTTCTTGAACTTGTCGTTGCGTGCCCGAATGCAACCGTCGTAGAAGCTCAGCGCCATGGGAGAGGCCAATTTGCCAGCGTCCTCGTATGGGATCTCCGGCGGCGGTTCGATGCCGATCAGGCGCGCCGCAAACGCGATCTGATCGCTCGGCGATGCTGGTTCGTCGTCGACAATATTGAACACACCCTCGGCGTTACGCACGAAAGCCGCATCGATCGCCTGCGCAATGTCGTAGACGTGCACGCGATTCGAGACGTGGCCGGGCTTGGCGATGCGCTGCACGCTGCCGCGCAGAAGGCGCACCATTGCGTTGCGTCCCGGACCATAGATGCCGCCGAGCCGCAGGATTGCGACCGGGAGGTTACGCCGCGCTCCGAGCGTCCGCCAATCGTGCTCGGCCTCGATGCGCGCGCCGCCGCGGCGCGCGAGCGCCGCAATGGTCGGCGCGCTCTCGTCGATCCACGCGCCGCCGCTATCCCCGTACACGCCGAGGCTCGACAGATTGACCACTGACTTAAGCCGCGGCGCCTGTACGACCTCTGCTTCGAGCCCCGCGAGCACGGGATCGCGGCCGTCCGCCGGCGCTGCCGATACGAGCAGCGCATCGGCCGCTGAAATAGCGGCCTTGATCCCGTTTGAAGGTGATGCACCATCGAACACCAAAATCTCGACCGGCTTGCCGCCGAGGCGTTGTCGCCCGAGCGCGGCCGCACGGTCCGCGTTGCGCGTCGTTCCCACGACGCGGTCGAAGCGCGAACCAAATTCGCTGACATAGTGCTGGGCGCAGTAACCAAGCCCAAGACAAACGAGCGTGCTCATCAGGCGGGCGCCGCCTCGAGCGCTACCGTCCATTCCTCTGCGACCAGAGGCTCGCTCTCGCGCCCGCGCCGATCCATCGCCAGGACGGCGAAGCGTTGGGCGGGTAGCAGCCGGCTCAACGCCCACACGGCTGCGCCACGCACCAGCGGCGAAGGATCGTCCAACAGCCGGATGGCCTCGGGTGCAAGCGCCGCATCCCCGGAATTGCCGATCGCGATCAGCACGTTGCGCACGAACCGAGTGCGGCCCGTGCGCTTGAGCGGCGACTTCGAAAACAGTTGTCGGAACGCGGCATCATCAAGACGGGCAAGATCGGCAAGGCGTGGGGCCGTCAATTCAGGGCGCGCGGCGAGCTTGTTCTCGCGGCCAGCCTGCGCGAATTTGTTCCACGGGCATACCGCCAGACAATCATCGCAGCCGAAGATGCGATTGCCGATCGGTGTGCGTAGTTCACGCGGAATCGGACCCTTGTGCTCGATCGTGAGATAGGAGATGCAACGGCGCGCATCGAGTCGATAGGGCGCGGGGAATGCGGCGGTCGGGCAGATATCAAGGCAGGCGTGGCAGCTGCCGCAATGGTCGATCTCCGGTGTGTCCGGCGGCAGTTCGAGCGTCGTGAAGATCGC
Source organism: uncultured Alphaproteobacteria bacterium (assembly GCA_965652015.1). Lineage (GTDB taxonomy): Bacteria > Pseudomonadota > Alphaproteobacteria > Rhizobiales > Xanthobacteraceae > VAZQ01. The sequence continues at coordinate 12,090 of CBFGVM010000002.1, read as the reverse complement.
ACCGAGAAAGAGCCACGATCCGAATTGGCGCGAAACCAGGTTGGTGTGTTTGCCCTGCCAGCCGATGCCGGCGGCGGCGGCGAGCGGCTTCTCCATGACGGCTGCGGTATCGACGAAGACCTTCGCGTCGCCGCCGGCTTGCGCGGTCAGCCACCGCGCCAGTGCCTTGAGTCTCGGCTTGATGATGTCGTGATAGTCGTCGCCGCGCGCGTAAACCGAAATGGCGCCCCGGTCGCGTCTGCGCAACATCGCCAGCGGATCGCTGTCTTGACCGTAGTTGAGGCCGAGCATGATGACGGAACCTACCTCGGGCCACAGCGCGCGCGGGTTGCCGCGCCGTGCCGCAGTTGTGTCCATCCAATCCATGTCGCCGTGGGCGCCTTCGGCCAGGAACTGCCGCAGCCGCTCCAGCGCCTGCGGAATCGAGTCCGGCCGTGTGATGCCGACGATGTCGAAGCCGTATTGACGAGCGGTGCTCGCGAGCGCCGCTTTGAGCGCCGAAGGATCGCTTAGAAGTCGAGATCCGCGTAGGTCTTCGACGGCGGGATGCCCGCCAGCGTCTCGGCTAGGATGGGACGGAACGACGGACGCGACTTGACCTGCGCGTACCACGTCTTCGCGGCGTCGTCTTCGTTCCATGGCACGTCGCCCAGATAGTCGGCCGCCGAGAGGTGCGCGGCTGCGGCGAGATCGGCATAACTCATCCGTGCGCCTGCCAGCCAATCGCGTGTGCGCACCAGCCAGCCGATATACGCCAAATGATACCGCATGTTGTGGCGCGCCGCTCGGATCACCTCGGTATCGGGGGATCCCCCGCCTGCGCTCGCCGGCATCTGGCGCTTATATAGGCGTTCCATGGTGAGCGGGCCGCTGACCTCGGCAAAAAATTTGTCGTTGAACCAGCTCATCAGCCGGCGAACTTCGACCCGGGGTCCCGGTTCGCGCGGCAGCAGGCGCAGTTCGCCAAGGTCGGCGCCCCGCGTCTCGTCCAGATATTCGGCGATGATCGACGCGCCGGGCACCGCCGGACGACCCTCCTCCACCACCACCGGAGTGGCGCAGGCAGGATTGAGGATGAGGAACTCCTCGCGGCGCTCCCATACGCGCTCCTCGACCGTCCGCGCCGTGATGCCGTACTCGCCGAGCGCCAAACGCACGAAGCGGGAATGCGGGCAGAACGGGTGATGAAACAACGTCAGCATGCGGTTCTAATGACTGCGGCGATGTTGGGGCGCGCCGGCCGTGCGACGGCCGTCACGTTAGGTCGCCGTCGATCCTTTGGGTAGGGCCGGCCAAGCGCAACCTGTGCAATGTTGGCCCTTTCCCGTTGCCCCAAGGTTAATGATGCGGGAAAAGCGCATCTTCCGGACCTTCCGCGCTTGCTGCTGCTGCGCGGCATCTGTCTTCCTCTGGCCGCGGAGCCGTCATGTTGCTCGACCTTTTCAAGGCTTTCGTCCTCGGTGTGATCGAGGGGCTGACCGAGTTCCTGCCGGTATCCTCGACCGGCCACCTTCTCTTGGTGCAGCGCTTCTTCGGCTTCGACGATGACGATTTCGGCAAGACCTTTGCGATACTCATCCAATTCGGCGCGATCCTCGCGCTGCTGTCGATCTATTTTTTTCGTATCTGGCGGATCGCCACCGGTATGTTCAGCGATCCGGCAGCTCGGCGATTTGTCATCGGTGTGCTGATCGCGTTCCTGCCGGCGGCTGTCGTCGGCGCGCTCGCGCACGATGTCATCAAATCGGTGCTGTTCAACGTCTGGATCATCTGCTTCACGCTGATCGTGGGCGGCGCGATTCTGTTGTGGGTTGATGGGATGGATCTCGACACCCGCTATCACGATGCCACACGGTTTTCTTTGCCGATGTATTTCGGCATCGGACTGGCGCAGTGCGTCTCCATGATCCCCGGCGTGTCGCGCTCCGGGGCGACCATCGTAGCCGCCATGCTGCTGGGGGCTGACCGACGCTCAGCTGCGGAGTTCTCGTTCTGGCTCGCAATGCCCACCATGGCCGGGGCGTTCGCCTACGACCTCTTCAAGAGCCGAGGGCAGATGAGCATGGACAACAGCATTCTCATCGCGTTCGGATTTGCGGTGTCGTTCGTGAGCGCCTGGATCGTGGTGAAGACGTTTCTGGACTATGTGCAGCGCCACGGTTTCGGTTTGTTCGCCTGGTGGCGCGTCGTCGTTGGAGGGCTCGGCTTGATCGCGCTGGCCCTGGGACACTAACCGCCGTCCTAGCCGCTTTCCGTGCAGTCTTGCATCAGGCGATTACGGAGCGCGAGACCCACGTCGCGAACGCCGATGAGCGTCATCGCCACTTCGGGCTCGGCGCGGATGATGTCGAGCGCCTGGCGAACGCCGGCTTCGCCATTGGCCGCGATAAAGATCGCGCGCGGAATTTTGCGCCGGGCGATCCGCCGCAGATCTTCGATATCGGTGACGATGGACACGGCGGGACCAGGACGTGCCGATTAGGGCGAACTCACCGGCCCTTGTGCCTTGAATTGGCCGCTCTTGCGGAACCGCCACAGATACGAGGGCACCACGGCCGCCATGGCGAGGGGCTCGATGCCGAGCGCTTCGAGCGTGCGGCCTTCACGCTTAGCCGTCTCAGAGACGATGGCATCGCGGCGCAGCAGCTCGACCTGGTCGGGCGTTAACAGCGGCTTCGGCAGAAACTGAAGAAAGCCGGCCTGGAACTTGGCGAACGCGAAAGGGATCGGAACCAGTAGGCGCCGCCGTTCGATCGTCGTGAGCAGGAATTGCATCAGCTCTTTGAAGCTGCGCACCTCGGGGCCGCCGAGCTCGTAGACTTCGCCGTCTTGGCCGCGGCCTTCGATGGCGGCAACGATCGCGCTCGCCACGTCGCCGGCGAAGATGGGCTGGAACCGCGTATGACCACCACCGACCAGCGGAAGGGCCGGGGAAAAACGGGCAATCGCCGCAAACTTGTTGAAGAAGTCGTCTTCGGCACCGAACAGGACGGAGGGGCGCAGGATCACCGCCGACGGCACGGCGGCCAGCACCAACCTCTCGCCGGCCGCCTTCGAGCGGGCGTAGCGGGAGGGTGCTTCCGCGTCGGCGCCGATCGCCGAGACGTGGATCATGTGCGCGCCGACCGCCGCCGCGGCGCGCGCCACGGCTTCGGCACCGAAGGAGTGCACCGCATCGAATTTTTGCCGCCCGCGTTCAAAGAGAATACCGACAAGGTTGATCACCACATCGGCCTCGCGCGCAGCCGCCTCGACGGAGGCCGGATGGCGCACATTCGCCTGCACGGCATGGATCTGGCCAACCCGGCCGAGCGGCTGCAGGAAGCCGGCAAGCTCGGGGCGGCGGACGGCGACGCGAACGCGGTAGCCGAGCCTTGTCAGCGCGCGCACGACGTGACGGCCGAGGAAGCCCGAGCCGCCGAATACGGTGACGAGCGTTTCGAGCGGAATGGCGGTCATGCTCGAGTCTCTCGCTCGCCGAATACAGGATCGCGTTGACGCTGTACAGGGCGCGCCCATTTGACAATGAAGGGTCCGCTCCGTACCTAATCGCGCAAGGCCCAGGTGGCGGAATTGGTAGACGCACTAGTTTCAGGTACTAGCGCCGCGAGGCGTGGAGGTTCGAGTCCTCTCCTGGGCACCAGATGCGTGTCATTGCCGGTTCATGCGCCGTCATGACCATCCGCTTGCACCGCGGCGACCTGCCCGATCTCTCGCGCTACCGCGGCGGTGCGGTCGCCATCGACACCGAAGCCATGGGCCTTGATCTGCACCGCGATCGGCTGTGCGTGGTGCAGCTGTCGCCGGGCGATGGCTCCGCCGACCTGATTCAGATCCCAACGGGCGCAAACGAGGCGCCCAATCTGACCAAGCTTCTCGCCGACGGGACGATTCTCAAGATCTTTCATTTCGCCCGCTTCGATCTCGCTGTGCTGCACAAGCGCTTGGGTGTCATGCCCGGGCCAGTCTATTGCACCAAGATCGCCTCGCGGATCGCCCGCACCTATTCCGACAAGCACGGTCTCAAGGACCTGGTGCGCGAGGTGCTCGGCATCGACCTCTCGAAACAGCAACAGCTCTCCGATTGGGGTGCTGAGACGCTCACCGACGCGCAACTCGCCTATGCGGCGTCGGACGTGTTGCACCTGCATGCCCTCAAGGAGAAGCTCGACGCCATCCTCATTCGGGAGGGGCGCGCGGATCTGGCGGCAGCGTGTTTTCGGTTCCTGCCCGATCGGGTGCGCCTCGACCTCGCCGGCTGGGCGGATGAGGATATCTTTGCCCACTCCTAGGCTCGGCGACGTCCGCAAGCGCATGGATTGGTAACTTATCCGCGCTATCTCCTTAAATGTACGAGCTTTTCCGGTCGGGCCTGCTCCCCCTAGTCCCGGCCGGCTATGCCGCGCCGGGGCCATATTTCGGGGCGAGGATGGGGCGCCGAAAAGGGGTTACTATCGCGGCTGGGGCTGCCTGATTCTCTCGGCAGGCGGACGGGGCTCGGGGATGAACTCTTTAACCGCCAGATCCGACGAGCGAGCGCCGGGGGCGTTTGCGCGATTCGGCCGCGCGGACAGTGAGCGGGCCTTCCGCGCCGCCGTGCGCCACAGTCGGCACGTGCGCATCCTGCGGGTCGCGATCCCGCTTACCGCGATCATCGCCCTAGGGACAGGAGTGGCGTTTGCGCTTCTGCTCAACCCACTGCGGATGCTCTCCGGCATGCCCGTCGATGTTGGACGCATGGTGGTCTCCGGCACAAAAATCATGATGCATCAGCCCCGCCTTGCGGGCGTTACCCGTGACAACCGCCGCTACGACATGGTCGCTCAGGCCGCCGCTCAGGATTTGACCAAACCAGACATGGTCGAGCTGCAGGGCGTTCGTGCGACAATGGAGATGCGGGACAAGGTCACCTACGAAACCACCGCGAAGGCCGGACTGTACAACTCCAAGACGGAGCAGTTGACGCTCAACCAGAACATCGTGGTCACCTCTTCGAGTGGCTATCAGGCATTCCTCAATGAAGCCTTGGTGGACGTTCGCGCCAGCAAGATCGCCTCCGACAAACCGGTCGAAGTGAAGACGGCGACGTGGACCATAAACGCCAATGGAATGGAGGTCAGCGAGGCCGGCGATCTCGTGCGCTTCGATCGTGGCGTGTTTGTCACGTTGCTGCTGGACAGCACAACGTCCGGCGCCGGCGGTGGGGCGCGCAAGCGATGAGCGCGCGGGCAACGCGGCCTTGGCGCGCGCTGGTTGCGGCGACGGCGATTGCCTTCGCCGCGGCGCTCTGCGCAGACGAGGCGAGCGCGCAGAAAAACCAGGGTCCGCCGAACGCGCTGCAGGGCTTCTCGCAGAATCGCGATGAACCGGTGAAGATACGGGCGGCATCGCTCGAGCTTCGCGAGAAGGACAAGATGGCGACCTTCACCGGCGATGTACACGTGCTGCAGGGCGACACCGAAATGCATTGCAAAGTGCTCGTCGTCTTTTACGAAGAGGAAACGGGCGGCCGCGCCGTCAAGGCAGCCGATCCGGGCCCGGGAGGCGACCGGCAAATCAGCCGCATCGAGGCCAAAGGCAACGTCGTCGTGGTGCAGAAGGATCAGAACGCGACCGGAGACAGAGCCACCTTCAACATGCGCGAGAACACCGTGCAGCTTATCGGGAACGTCGTCGTGACGCGGGGCACAGACGTGCTGCGCGGCCAACGGCTAACGGTCGATCTCACCAGTGGCGTGTCGAAAATGGATGGCGGCCGGGTGGACGGCATATTTCAAGCGGGGCCGCGAAATCCTCCTGATCCGCGCAACCCCGCGGAGAAAAGCAGCTCGGCGGAGAAAAGATGAGGATCCTGGCGCGCGCCGCCGCGCATGCCAACCTCTGGCATCTTGTTCGGCGCCATCGCGCGAGGACATTGGTACCCCGGTTTGGCCCATCCCAGTCGGCCCGATTTGGGACCGGCCACGGACGGCGGCGTTGAATTGGGGACTTCGAGGACACAGGCGTGCTCAACATCCTGGCGTTGTTTCGACACCGTCCCGCGCCTCGCCCTCGACGCAAAGTGGGTAATGGCGCTTGGCAGGACATCGATCTGACATCGCTAGGTGGACCGATGCCGGCAGCCCGCGCCAAGAAGGCGCCTCCAGGTCGCCCGCGACCGCGCCGAGATGCGCCCCGGCAGGAAGCCCCTCGCGCCTATCTGGCAGCGCATAATCTCGAAAAGAGCTACGGGGGACGCCGGGTAGTCAACGGCGTGAACGTTTACGTTCGTCGTGGCGAGGCGGTCGGCTTGCTGGGACCCAATGGCGCCGGCAAGACCACCGCCTTCTACATGATTACCGGCCTGATCAAGGCTGACCGCGGCCAGATCGAGCTCGACGGGCACGAGGTGACCCATCTTCCCATGTACCAGCGGGCGCGGCTCGGAATCGGCTATCTGCCGCAGGAGGCATCGATCTTTCGCGGCCTCAACGTGGAAGAGAATATCCGCGCGGTGCTCGAAGTCGTGGAGCCGGACCGTCGGCGTCGCGAGGCCGATCTCGATGCGCTCTTGGAGGAGTTCGAAATCACGCGGCATCGCAAAACCCCGTCGATCGCCCTGTCGGGCGGAGAGCGCCGCCGCGTGGAGATCGCCCGCGCACTTGCGAGCCGGCCGAATTACATGCTGCTGGACGAGCCGTTCGCCGGCATCGATCCCAAAGCCGTGGTCGAAATCCAGCGGCTCGTGCGCCGTTTGACCAACCGCGGCATTGGCGTGCTCATTACCGACCACAATGTTCGCGAGACGCTCGCTCTCACCGACCGCTCTTACATCATTTATTCAGGGCAGGTGCTGATGGAGGGCCGCCAGGACGATATCGTGAATGATCCCGAAGTCCGCCGCCTCTACCTTGGCGAAGAATTCCGCGTCTAGCCGTTATCCCCGCTATTGTGCGGGCCCTGCTGCGCCCTTAACGACAGCGCCGTAGTCCTGGTATACACCGGGTCAGAAAGCCGGTATGCAAGAATTGGACCAACGAGGCTGCACGTTTTCAGTTGATCGTGCTGAGCAGGAAAGCCGCACCGTAAGAGCCCATGGCGCTTACTCAAAGACTCGAAATCCGGCAGAGCCATGCCCTTGTGATGACGCCGCAGCTGATGCAGGCCATCAAGCTGCTGCAGCTCTCCAACCTGGACCTTGCCGCCTACGTGGAAGGAGAGCTCGAGCGCAACCCTCTGCTCGAGCGCACCGGAGAGGATGATGGAGAAGCGGGACTCCCTCATTCCGAATTGTCACCGCAGTCTAGCGATTGGGTGCAAGCAAGCCGCGAGGGCAACGAGCCGCCACGGCAACTGGCGCTCGACGTTGACGAAATTCCTCCCGCCGATCCCGCGGCCTCGCGCTCGGATAGCGAGGACCCGATCGGGTACTCCGAGTGGGCCAGCATCGGGACGGGGGGGCGCGACAATAGCGATTACAATCTGGAAGCCTTTCTTCCGGTCGAGACCACGCTTGCCGATCATCTAGCCCAGCAGCTTGCGCTTACGGTGGCCGATCCCGCGCGGCGCATGATCGGACAATATTTGATCGATCTCGTGGATGAGGCTGGCTATCTCACTGGCGATCTCGCGCTGGTTGCGGAGAAGCTGGGCGCGCCGCTCAGCGAGGTCGAGGCCGTTCTAGCAATTCTGCAGAGTTTCGATCCCCCCGGCGTCTGCGCGCGCAATCTCACCGAGTCGCTCGCCATCCAGCTCAAAGACCGCAATCGCTTCGATCCCGCCATGCAGGCGCTCGTCGCTCACCTGGACCTGTTGGCCAAGCGCGATCTTGCGGCCTTGCGTCGCATCTGCGGCGTGGGTGAGGAAGACTTGAGCGACATGATCGGTGAAATTCGCAAGCTCAACCCCAAGCCGGGGCTTGCCTTCGGCTCTGCTCCCGTGCAGCCGATCGTGCCGGATGTGTTCGTGCGCACAGGGCCGAACGGCGGCTTCACCATCGAACTCAATTCCGACACACTGCCCAAAGTGCTGGTCAACCAGACTTACCATACTGAACTTGCCAAGACCGCGAAGAACGAGAAGGACAAGACCTATCTCGCCAATTGCCTGCAGAACGCGACCTGGCTGCTGCGCGCACTCGACCAGCGCGCCAAAACCATTCTGAAAGTATCGACCGAGATCGTACGCCAGCAGGACGCGTTTTTCGTCCATGGCGTCCAGCATCTGCGGCCGCTGAACCTCAAGACCATCGCCGATGCGATCGATATGCACGAATCGACGGTCTCGCGCGTCACCGCCAACAAGTACATGGCGACCAACCGCGGCATCTTCGAGCTGAAGTATTTTTTCACCTCGGCCATCGCATCGGCGGACGGAGGGGAGGCCCATTCGGCAGAAGCGGTGCGCCACCGGATCCGGCAGCTGATCGACGCTGAAAACCCCGACCACGTGCTATCCGACGATACCATCGTGGAAAAGCTGCGCGAGGCGGGAATCGACATCGCCCGCCGAACCGTCGCCAAATATCGCGAGGCGATGCGAATTGCCTCGTCGGTGCAGCGGCGGCGGGAGAAACAGACCTCCCTGGGCGCGGCCTCCTGACGCACCATCTGTGATATTGTATTGCGGCAGCTTCTGCGGCGAACTGAGGTCGCCGGAAGTGTCCAGATTTGCATGCTCGGTGCGAGCCGTTCGTGCATACGGCCGGGATCGTCGATGATTTGAGGGCGATCATGTCACTTCGCGTCTCGGGCAAGAACATCAAGGTCGGCGAGGCGCTACGCGGGCGCATCAATGCGCGCCTCGCGGACGCCATGGCCAAATACTTCAACGGCGGTTTTTCCGGGCACGTCACCATAGGCAGGGAGGGATTCGGCTTCCGAACCGAGTGCGTGGTGCATCTCGACTCGGGCATTGTGCTCGAAGCTGACGCGCTCGCAGCGGATGCCTATGCCAGCGCCGATCAGGCGGCGTTGCGCATCGAAAAGCGGTTGCGCCGTTACAAGCGTTGGCGCAAGGATCGCCAGGCCGCGCGCGCCGATGGGGAAACGCTCGATCGCGGTAGCATCGACGCGCCGACCCCGCTGGTTACCGGCCGAGCGCCCGACGAGGAGCCAGCGGAGGACCATCCGGCTGTCATTGCCGAGTCGACCACAGCCCTGAAGCGTCTTTCGGTCAGCGAAGCGGCGCTGGAACTTGACGTGACGGGCGCGTCGGTCCTCGTGTTCCGTCACGCCAGATACGATCGCGTCAATCTGGTTTACCGCCGCGCCGACGGCCACATCGGTTGGATCGATCCGCCATCCATCGAAAAGGACGGCCATTGACGGGCCACCGGCGGGTACTTATGGTCCGCGGCCTTTAGCTGAGCGCTGCCGAGCTTCAGATCTCCGGAAAGGTCCATGCTGCTTACCGACCTCGTTGCGCCCAATGCCATCATTCCGGCACTGAAGGTCAACAGTAAGAAGCAGGTCTTGCAGGAACTGGCCGCCAAGGCTGCCGAACTCTGCGGCCAAAGCGAGCGGACGATCCTGGAGACGCTGCAGCAGCGCGAGAAGCTTGGGTCCACTGGAGTGGGTAACGGCATCGCCATTCCGCACGGCAAGCTGCCCAAGCTCAATAAGCTGTTCGGTTTGTTTGCGCGGCTCGAACGGCCCGTGGACTTCGAGGCGCTCGACAGTCAGCCGGTCGATCTGGTGTTTCTGTTGCTCGCGCCGGAAACGGCCGGCGCCGACCATCTCAAGGCGCTGGCACGAGTCGCGCGCCTATTGCGCGATGCAGATGTTGCAAGCAAATTGCGGCAGTCGCGCGACGCCGAAGCGATCTACGCGGTGTTAGCGATGCCGTCGGCTTCGGCCGCTTGAGGCGCGAGCGGTTAAGCGCGCGCCTTCAAAATCATATACCGCTGCAGAAGCACGAGGCCCGAGATGCGCACGGCCAATCGATCCATTTTGATGTTGCGAAGCCATTTCAATATCGCAGTTTTGAGGCGGCTGCCCTCGCGAAACATGAATTCGTCTGTTTCGACGAACGCGATTTCGACGCCGGCGGCGCGGGCAATTCTATGCAATTTCGCCTTTGTCGGATAATTGTTGAAACGCATGATCTCCGTGTTGCTCCTGACGCGATGACGCCAATCCTTCTCGGTGCCGCGGATCCAGCCGATCCAAGCGCAAAGGGTGAGATAGGAGGGGCTGAAGCAAAGCCAAGGAATCGGAAGGCCGACGTGTCCTTCCATCAAGTTATTGGGGCCAGGAAAGTGATGGACCGAAATCGCGCCCGGCCTGAGTACGCGTACGATCTCCGACATGGTGGTCGCGTAGTCGAAAACGTGTTCGAAGACCTGATCGCTGAAGCAAAAGTCGAACGTGCCGTTCTCGAACGGCAGCCGGTAATCGCCCAGGTCGAGCAGCTTCAGCCGACGCGTGAGCTCAGGCGGGGGCCGTTCCGCAACGTGCCAGTACTTGTCGAAATCGCGGCCCCAATATTCGAGCACATCGACGCCGAAGGCGTCGTAGCCCTGCTCGAGCAAGGCGCGCACCGAGTCGCCGATTCCGCAGCCGAAGTCGAGAATCCGAGCCCCGGGAGCAAGCCGGAGCCCGAGCCGCGCGGTGGCGAAACGTAAATGACGCTCTGCCGCTCGCGCGTGGTCGGCAGCATAGGCATTGACGATTTTTTCGCGCGCCGGGATCTCACCCGCGTAGGGGGAGTAGGTCATCGCCGAAAGTTTAGCGACTTTCGGCGTGCCTTCAAACGCAGCTCAATGCAAGCTGACCGTTTCGATCTCGCGCTCTGCCGCATCCGCCAGCGCCGCTTCGCGGCTGTCGGCGAGCATGATCGGAGTGCCGTCTGCCGCATACAGCACGAAGACGCTGTAGCCGGCCGCAAGCAGCGGGGCTTCCGCGCACAAGAATGCAACCTCTTCGGAGCGGATGGCCTTGATATAGGCAATCTGATTCTCGCCCAGGGTCGCAAGTCTTTCGGCCGACATCGCCGGACCGGGCATTGCGGACGGATCGAACATGACACGTGCTCCTCGCGCTTGCCTCGCGCGTGGGGGCACTATCGTTCAATTCGAACGCTTTGGCTGTGTCGCGGATCACACAATCGGAACCAAATGCTCCGCCGGGCCAGTTACGACGCGATTACCGCCGTTTCCACTGTGTCCTAGATCACACAGTTCAGGCTAAATCGGTTTCGCCGGCCCCTCAGTGCACGCTGACGGTCTCGAGCTCCTGGCTCCAGGCGTTGGCGATGGCCGCCTCGCGGCTATCGGTCAGCATGATGGGGGTGCCGTCGGCCGCGTGCAGGGCATAAAGCAACGTGCCCGGCGCGAGCTGCGGGGCCTGCGGGAATTGCTTCTGCACGTCCTCGGAGCGGACCATCTTCACATAGGCAATCTTCCCGCCGCCCAGAAGCGCAAGCGCTTCCGGCGAGATCATGGGTCCTCGGGAGGTGATGTTATTGTTCGTCATGGCACTCGACTCCTTATCTACTCAACGCGTCGAGCCCTGCTCCGGTTCAATCACGATCCGCGATGTCGATCGTCTTCACGATCCGTTCTGGTTGTGGCCGAAACAGATCGATCGACAGCAGCCCGTTCTTCAAGTCCGCGCCCAGCACCTCCATTCCGTCGGCCAGCACGAAGGTGCGCTGGAATTGGCGGGCGGCAATGCCGCGATGAAGATACTGGTGCTCCTGGTGGTCCTGCTGACGCCCGCGGATGATCAGCTGGCTCTCCTCGACCGTCACGTCGAGTTGATCGCGGGTGAACCCCGCGACCGCGAGCGTGATCCGCAGGCGCTCGGGCTGGCCGTTCTGGCAGGCAATTCGCTCGATGTTGTATGGCGGATAGCCGTCGGCAGCCTTGGCGACGCGATCGAGCGCACGCTCGATCTCGTCAAATCCGAGCAGGAAAGGGCTGGACAGAGACGGAACTCGGGACATGGTCTCAAAGCCCTCGTAAGCGACTTTGAGGGGCCCTCGCGGCGCCCCCTTGACCGTCCGGTGCGCCAGGCCACGGACGATCTGCCCGAATATGGGGAGTTCCGGCCCAGCCTGCAAGGAAGACGAGGCAATCCCCGGCGCGCCGTCAGCAGCGCACCTCAACTC
>CBFGVM010000001.1:0-44311 GCA_965652015.1 uncultured Alphaproteobacteria bacterium | reverse complement strand
CTCAGGAACTGTGCAATGCGATGCCGCACACTCAGCGGCGACCACCGACACCGCCACCACCGCCGCCAACGCCACCGCCGCCTCAGCCGACTCCACCCCCGTGGCCGCCACCGCCGCCCCCACCAGACGAGGAGCGGAAGGAGGACTGCGACATGGAGCGGGAGAACGATGACCCGGAGTTCTTGAAGGCGCTGGCTTTTGCCGCCTGCGGCGCACTTGCAAAGGAGTTGCGGCGGCTCTCGGACTTCGAGAACTTTTCGACGGCCGTTTTTACGCCGGTAGTGGTCGCACGAGCAGACCGTCGATCTATCTTGTGGTCAGTCTTCTCTGCGATCTTGCGATCAATCTTCTCTCGAGTCTTCCGATCTATCTTCTCTCCGGTCTTCTGATCAGTTTTGTCTCCCAACTTATGATCGGTTTTGTCTCCCAACTTATGATCGGTTTTGTCTCCCAACTTCTGATCGGTCTTCTTCTGATCAGTCCGCTCTCCCATCTTCTGGTCGGTCTTGTTCCCTGTCTTTTGATCGGTCTTCGGCGGCAAGCCCGTGGTTGCCGACCCTCCAGGAGGCATGCCTTGTTTCCCGCCGCTTGGTGAGTTGCCCCCTTTCGAGTCGCCCCCCTGCGACGAAGGCAAGCTTACTCGGAGCGCCCGCGGCGGCTCGATGACGCGAGGCGCCATCACCGAGTCCACCGGCCGTATCCGCGGTTGTTCCCGCAGCCGCATCGCCTGAGCGGCGTAATAGCCGCCGGGATAGCTGTTCAGGTAGTAACTATACGAATCCGGAGTATTGGCCAGAACCGCGTAGCGCCAGGCGAGCGCTTGTGAGCGTAGGCTCAGCAGGTAACGGATTCGTTCGGCAAGCGGATCGTACGGATAGAGAAGAAGGAATTCTTCGTAGGCATCGACGGAATCCTCCATGACGACGACGTCATAGGCTTGGCGCGGTTGCGGGCGGCTTCGGATCTGTTCCCGCCATGCGACACTTCGAGGGGTTGTCCGCGACTCGCCATCCCGCGACTGCCTCTCCCGCGACTGCCCCTCCCGCGACTGCGTATCGCGCGGCTGTGCATCCCGCGTCTGTACGTCTCCCGGACGCGCATCCCGTTGTGCGACTTGAGGCAACGGTGGGCTAGCGCTCGTCGGCGTGCCGTCGGGGTAAAATGCGAAGTCGCTGATGAGGGATGAGCTTTCCCATGGTGTCTGCCGGCCGTCGGTCGCTTCATGTACCAGCAGCCGCACGCGCTTTAACGCCTGCTCGATTGGAAGACCCGGTTCCCGGATGACCTTCAGGAGCGCCGAAGTATACGGACTATTTTGCCCCGTGCCGTCCTCGGCCTCGGTGCCCGGGGCGGTCGAATAGCCGACAATCGACCCTGTGGGGGCGTCAACAATGGCCAGACCCCGTCCGCTTGCGCCGACGCTCGAGAAAGGATTGTTGCGGCACGCATCAAGCATGACAATTCGCGTTCGGCTCTGAACCGTCTCGAGCGCCTTCACAATGTCGGCGAGGCGCAGCGCTTCGATCGCGACGTCCGACTCGCGTTGAATGCGTGCATCGACCGGGATCAGAAAGTTCTCACCGTCGACCTGCACGCCATGGCCGGCGTAGAAGACGAGGGCGGTCGCATCGGGGCCTTTTTCCGCGATGCGGGCCGAAAAATCGCGAACAGTGCGGCGCATCTCCGCCTGGCTGAGGTCCGATGCCGTCGTCACTTCGAATCCAGCGGCGCCGAGAGCCTCGGCAACAGCTTTCGCATCGTTCAGCGGATTCGCTAGCCGTACCGCGCTCTGGTAGTTCGAATTTCCGATGACAAGTGCAAGTCGGCTCTGCGCAAAGGCGCTTTCAGATATCAGCAAGACGGCCGCGAGGATGCCGAGCCAATGTCGCCACATGACATTCCCTTTCTCTCCCCCCAATAGCTACCTATGCCATTGGAGGTAAGGTCCAACAATCTACGGGCGGACCCGCCCAAGTGACCGAGTGTGCGAGGCGCCAACCCGTTTACGGAACCACGACGATGACCGGATCGTCGCCTGTTGTATCCGCCCTTGCCTGGAGCGTCATCTTGAACTCGCTGCCATCGCCGCGCTCGACGACCAGAACATAGAACTGGCCGTCCTGGAGCGTCGGCCGCGCCGCGTCTCGCTCCAAGCGCATCAGAATGTTTCTGGCATCGCCGTCCCACAATACAGCCTGGCGGATCGGCTGTGCGCCGCGATTGACGACCCTGATATTCGGTTGCAGAGAAACGCTCTTCACGGCGGTGCCGGCGCCGCGCGAAATCAGGCCGCCTTGGACGGTCGACACCACGGGCGCGACGCACGGCCCCGTTGCGGCAACGGCAGTCTTGTTATTGTCAGCCGTAACCCCGTCCCGGGAAATCGAGGCGGTCAAGGGTCCCTTCAACGTGAGAAACTGGCGCGTCGGATAGTGACAGATGCGCAATTCGCTGTTTGCCTGCAGATCCAGCCGCGTGCGATCGCTGATGGTATCAAGAGGGTTGAGCAGAATTGGCTTACCCTGAGCGAACGCGACCACGCGACCGTTCACGTCCTCCACATAGGCGACATCCGCTGTGGCTTGCTGTGCCAACGCAGGTGCAGCCGTCCCGTCGACGGCCGCGAGCAGCAGCATGGCCGCCACCGATCCCACAACGCTCGAGGCCGTTCCTCTGCACCTGCGATATTCGGTGGACCGGGGTTCCATAGTTGATCTCCCGAGGTGAAACCCGCCATTCCTTGTTAATTAGACGGGGTTGCCAGGCGTACGGTTCATTCGCTGAGCCGCCGCCTGGCGAGCCGCCTACTTGTCGGCGGCATTGATGACCTGGACCCGGCGATTTTCGCTCGCGAACGGTCCAGTTGGATTCTTCAGCTGGGTCTTGCCGTAGCCGACGGTCACCAGGTTGCTGGCCTCGATTCCATATTTTTCCGCGAGGAACCGCTTGACCGCCTCGGCACGGCGCTCGGACAGTCCCTGATTGTAGGTTTCGCTGCCTTTGGCGTCGGTGTGGCCGGCAAGAATGAAAGTGCTGCCCTTCAAGTCGGGACTCGCCAGGGCGTCGCCGAGAGCGGTGACCTGCGGAGCGGCCTTTGAGCCGATGTTGTCCGAATTGTAATCGAAGTTCACTTCGAGATCGATGCTCGGCCGCTTCTTAGCGATCGATGTGATCTGCTCCCGCTCGGTGAACGTCAGGGAACGTGTCGGCCGGTTGCGCAAGCTGTTTACGAACTTCGTCTCCTGCGCGTTGCGGGCTGCATCGGCCGGGGACGTCGTGAGGCCGCGGGTGATTCTCTGGGGCTTTAACGCCTTGATGATGTCATCCGCCGAGCGTTCCTCTGCGGCGAGGGCCACACCGAGTCCCGAGGGCAAGGCAAGGCCAACGGCCAGGATCATGCAGACTAGATTAAGCTTATGCGTCTTGTGATGCGCGGACATTCTTGTCTCCCTCTTCTTAGGCGCACTCGGCCCGCTTCCCGTTTAAGTCGAGGTACCGGACGAGCCGAACCGGATGTGAGAACCCTATACCCCATATACCCAAGTTACCGTGATCTAGGTCACAAAAAGCGCGATTCGCGTCGCGTTCCCTCTCCGTTCTCTGCCCGCCACTCGCGGGAGTCGGCGGAGGTTGAGGCGCGACATCGTAATACAGGCAAAGGTGCGCCGAGCCGCGACGCGTTGGCCCACCCGAGCGCGTCGCGAGATGGCTGCGCCAGCCCGCCACCAGACGATGGGCAATCGATCGCCCGGGAGTGGCAAGCCGCGCGAGCGTCGCACGCGGTCTTGTCATACAAATCCGCGACAGTGTGACCTGGGACAATTGCCCGAACGCGGCTGAACCATTAAGCTTTGCCGCACTTCTTGATGGAGATCAGCGGCTTGCACGCTGCTGGCGAGAACCGCGATGCGCGCGAACTCGCCCCGTGCGATTGTAGCAAGCGCGCCGGATCGAACGCCCCTGGCACAGGCGGTTGATCGCGGCTTGCGAACCGGCTCCGCGTAAGACCAGGACACACGCCATGGCGCACTCGACCTCTCGCCTTATTGTTCCGGTGCTCTTCACGTTCCTTGCCGGGACCAGCATTCACCCGGTTTGTGCACAGCAAAACGAAGCACGGGTCGCGGTGGTCATCGGCAATGCTGCCTATCCAGACGCGGAAGCGGCGCTGAAAGACCCGGTCAACAACGCCCGCGCCTTGGCTGAGGAATTGCGGCGACACGGATTCGAGGTCGACACCAGCGAGAATCTCACCAAAGAAGCAATGCGCGCGACGCTCGACCGCTTCTACGGCAAGATCAAGCCCGGGTCGACGGCGCTCTTTTTTTTCAGCGGCTATGGCATTCAGTCCGATCGGCAGACCTACATGATCCCGGTCAATGCGCAGATCTGGTCTGAACCTGACGTGCGCCGCGACGGATACAGTCTCGATTCGGTCCTCGCCGAGATGAACACCAGGGGCGCCCGCGTCAAGATTGCCATTCTCGACGCTTCGCGGAGAAACCCATTCGAGCGCCGCTTCCGCTCCGTCGCCGGTGGGCTGGCCCCGGTCAGCGTGCCGAAGGGCACGGTCGTGATGTACGCGGCCGCCCCCGGCGCCGTGGTCAGGGACGGCGATCGGCAGGTCTTCGTGAGCGAATTGATCAAAGAGATTCGAGGTACGGGCAGGATCGAGGAGGCCTTCAACCGCACGCTGATCGGCGTTTCGCGGGCATCCCAGGGCGAGCAGGTCCCGTGGTTCTCCTCCTCGCTCGTTGAGGTAATCTCGTTCACATCGTCTGGACGGCCGTCATCGGCATCCACTTCGACCGCCGTCGAGCCGGAGAAGAAGACAGCGGTGCCGCTGCCGCCGCCCGATCTGGAGGCCGACGCGCGGGCCGCCTACCAATCCGCGGAACGCACCGGGACCAAAAAGGCATGGGAGGATTTCCTTTTGAGGTATCCTACCGGGCGTCATGCCGACCGGGCGCGTGAGCAGATCGCAAAGCTGACACCTGCGCCCTCCCCGGTTGCGCGCATCGACGACCCCGCGATCAAAGAGCTCGACGACAAGATTCGGCGCAACCCCAATGATGTCGCCACCTACTATAAGCGCGGTCAGCTCTATGCCCAACACGAGGACTTCGCCAGTGCCGTCAAGGATTTCGACGCCGTTATTCGGCTCAATCCCAAGGACGCCGAAGCACTGAACAACCGGTGCTGGGCGAACGCCATGATCGGGGAGGTGCAGTCGGCACTGAAAGATTGCGACAGCGCGTTGGCGCTGCGCCCGAGTTACGTCGACGCTCTCGACAGTCGCGGCTTCGTTAACCTGAAGATGGGGCAGGCGAGCAGGGCGATTGCGGACTACGACGCAGCGCTGCGCATCAACCCGAAACATGCGTCGGCGCTCTATGGACGCGGAATAGCCAAGTTGCGGATCGGGAACAGCGTCGCAGGCAACGGTGACATTGCAGCTGCGAAACTCATCCAGTCCAACATCGCCGACGAATTCGAGCGCTACGGAATACGCTGACCACCGGCGGCCGACGGCGTCGCGAACTAGGTCGACCTCGTGGATCTCGGCGACTGGAGCATTCGAAACTGGAGACCCCTCGTAAGCCTGATCACGGCTCTGTGCGTGGTGGCAGGCGGACTCGCCGGTTATGTCAGCGACTATAAGGGTGGTTTCCCAGCGCTCGGCGGCCCGAACGGGCTGCTTTACGACCTCACACTGAGGACATCCGAGCCTTGGCGGCGGCATCTTCCCGCCGCACCGATCGTCCTCGTCGCCGTCGACGATGCGTCGCTCGCAAGCTCCGAGCTCGCCGCGCTCCCACGAGCGCTCTTCCAACCGATTTGGGCTCGTCTGATCGACGGGCTGCTCGATGCCGGAGCGCGCCGGGTCGCCTTCGACCTGGTGTTTGCGTATGCCGGTGCGGATTTCAAAGTCGGCTCGTTCACTTTGCCCGGCTACGATCGCAGCCTAATCGACGTTCTGCAACGCGGACGCGATAGGATTGTTCTGGCGCGGTTCCCCAGCGTTCCACCTGCAGCGGCTTTCCTCGAGGCGGTGGGACCATCGCGGGTCGGCGTGCTCGACCTCCAGGTCGAGTCGGATGGAAGGGTGCGAAGCACCGCTCCTCTCGTTCGTCTTCCGGATGGGCGCATTGCCTTGGGCTTTGCCGCCCTTGGCGCCGGATGGGGCGTGCGCCAAGCGGCCGCCGGCGAACGCATTTTGATCGCCCCGGCTGGCCCGCTAACCGATACACCCACGTACAGCCTGGAGACGTTGCTGGCTTGCCTCGCATCGAAGGATGGCGCCGATCAGGTTCGAAACGCGGTCGCAGGGCGGATCGTGGTCGTGGGGACCGCGGTGGTCGGCGAAGACGAGCACCGCGGGCCGGCGCGGTTTCTGAGTCGGGCCGAGCACGCTCCGTCGAGCGAGCGCTGTGCGCCGCAACGCGGCTTGTTCGAACGCTCGCGGGTCGAGCAAGTCCCAGGAGTGCTGCTGCAGATCGCGGCGATCCAATCCGCGGCCAGCGAACAGCGGGTAACTCTGGCGCCGCCATGGCTGCGACTCGTCGCGGGTGCCTGCTTGGCCTTTCTTTTCGCGATGCTGGCCTTTCGCGATGAGAGCGCCCTTGCCCTGGGCGAACGCGACGTTTCACCGGGCTCTCTCGTCCTGGTGCAGCTGTCGCGGGCGATCGCTTTCGGACTTGTGGGGCCAACGTTTGTCGGCTGCTCGTTCAGTGCTGCCGCGTTTGCATTTGCGGATCTGTGGCTGCCGATGGGATACCCAATCCTAGTCACCATTATCGCATACGGAACCATTCTCGGCGTTCGATCGGTCCGCCACCGCGCCTTGTTCAGGAGGCTCTTCCGCACCGCAGGGCGTTACCTGCCGCCGGCGCGGCTAGTGACGTTGGCGCGCAGCGGATTCGCCGATCAGGGCGAGGGTCAAGAGCGAGAAGTCTCGATTCTGTTGGCTGATATCGTGGGATTTACTTCCTTCTCGAACAGGCCCGATCTTACCGCGTCGGAAATTGTTGGAGTGGCCAACCGGTACTTCACGTTGATGCAGTCGGTCATCGACCAGCACGAGGGCTGCAGCGATAAGTTCCTCGGGGATGCAGTCCTGGCGTTCTGGAACGGGCTTTCCGATGAGCCGGACCACGCCATCAAGGCGCTGGCGGCCGCGCAGGAAATCATCAAGACCGTGAATTCCGCCCAACTGTCGGACAAGAGCCGTCTGGCTGCGCGCGCGGTCGTGTGCTCAGGCAAGGTCTATGTCGGCGACCTCGGCGCGGCGCACCGCAGCAACTTCACGATTATCGGCCCGGCGGTCAACGAGACGTTTCGCCTCGAAAAAGTGCCGGATCTCTATGGCCTTCCATTACTGATTGCCGCTTCCACTGCGGAAATGATCATGCAATCGGCGAAGACAGGCGTGCTGGGAAACAACGTTCTGCTTCGAATCGACGATGTCGATCTCAAGGGCTTTGCAGGGGCGCGCTCAATCTATGCCTCGGTGCCAGCGGATGACCCTGGGCTCGCCGAGTTCGCGGCCGCACGCAAGGCGCTCGACCAGGGTATGCTGGAGGCGGGCCTTACCCACCTCAGCGCCATCGGCGGCGGGATGCTGCAACAGGCGGCTAAAGTTGTGTTCGCCCGCTACCACCCATCCAATGATCGGATTAGTGACCCGGAATGGTCGAGTTAGCACGAGATAGTGTGACGCTCGGGCCACACATGACCGAAACTTAATCTACCGATGATTTCAGAAATTGATTCCCGGGAGTATTCGCCTAAGGTGTTGAGCGGGGATATTGAAAACCAACGGGGGCGTGTCATGAGACTACTAGTCGCCGGCGTGAGCTTGCTGTCGCTGTCCGCAGTGGCCATCCTGCAGCCGGCCAACGCGGCCGAAATTCCGGCCAGGCCGAAAAGAGAACGGGTGGTCGAACGGCCTGCGCCGCAACAGCAGGCACCTTCTCGGACCGCCAATTGGAATGGCGGGCAGGTCGGCGGCTCGAACGGCGCCAGCTCGGTGAACAACAGCTTCGTCGATCCGGGTTCCTTTATCTGCCCATCCGGCAGCACCTTCAACAGCAACTGCTTCGAGACGCCGTTCTCGTTCAGCGGAAACAAGACCTCCTACACCATCGGTCCGTTCGTCGGCTACCGCGTGCAGATAGGCGGCTGGGTCGTCGGCCTGGAGGGCGACTGGTCCTGGAAAAACGCTGGGACCTCTTTGCCTCAGTCATCCGCGGCCGTGATTGCTGTTCCGAGCTCCGCCCAGTTCCCCAGTGCCACCACCTATGTGCGAACCGACCAGTTCTCCGGCTCGGTCAAGCAGAAGTCGGACTCGTCGATCCGCGGCCGCATCGGCTGGCTCGTAAACCCCTGGAACCTGGCATACGTGACGGGCGGCGTCGCGTTTGCCGAGATCAGCGGCGCGTTCTCATACACGGGAACGCTTTTCCAATGCGCGTCGCCCGTCTCCACGCCCTCGGTCTCCGCCTGCGCGGGCTCGTCCGCGACCTCGTTCGCGACGGCAGGGACCACGGTGAGCTGGAACGACACGCGGGTCGGCAGCACGGTTGGCGCGGGTTGGGAAGCTGAGATTTGGACCGGCGTGAAGGCCAGAGCCGAATACCGGTACACCGACTTTGGCAGCTATACGAAGACCTTCGGGCTGACCAACACTTGCTCTAGCTCTGGCGGCACGGCCTGCCTCTCTACGCCGTCCGGCCAGGTGAGCATCGGTCTGCGTGAGTCCTTCCACACCTTCCGCGTTGGTTTGGGCATCGACCTCTTTTAATAAGAGCTGACAAGCCGGCGATGACGCGGAATTCCCGTCATCGCCGGCTGCCTTCTCCGACCACCGCGAATGGACCCCAAACTGCGGGATAGGCGTTCTCGGTCGACGACTTGTCATCGAGCAAGCTCAGCATCGCGCGCCGCATCGCTTCGGCGCGCCCGAGCTTCGGATCGGACGCGAGGGTAGCGAAGGCCGAGGTCGTCAGCCGCGTGGCCGCGTCGGAAGCAACCGCCCAGTGGGACACCAGCAACGCCCGGGCGCCGGCATAGAAAAACGCACGCGCGAGTCCTGAGAGCGCTTCTGCGCCGGGTTTGTCACCCGCGATGGTGTTGCAGGCCGAGAGCACGACCCAATCGGCATTGAGCTTGAGCTGCGCCACCTCACTCGCCTTCAGCAAGCCATCATCGTCTTCGGTCGGCGTCGCGGGCACGGAGAGCGCGAGCGATGGCTCGGCCAGGCCCTTGACGTCGCCGGCCACCAACCCGTGGGTGGCGAAATAGACGATGCGGTAGTTGGCAAGCGGGGCGCGTTTCACCGCGGTCACGGTGGCATCGCGGCCGAGCACGATATCGGTCGACGAAACCCCGAGCGACGTCGCAATCGCCCTGAGCTCATCGGCTGTATCCGGAAGCTGCGGCAGCCCTTGCATCAGCATGTTGCGATCGAGGCCGGCGCCGCGCCAGTAGTCGCTGTACGCTCGCGCCTTGCCCCGGGTACGAGACCGCTTCTGCTCACCCCCCGGCGTCGCGCGCGGATCGAAGACCGGATCGCCAAATCCGATCATCGGCTTGCCGCCCTGGCCAGCCTGCGCCAGCGACCGCAACGCCTGCAGGCTGGCCACCGAGGGCAGAACGCTGACGGCTTGGCGCTTGATCAGCCATGCGGCGTCGCGGTAGCGCGCGGCGTCCTCGGCTGCCGTGCGATTCGTGCCCGCCGATGTCGGCGGCTTTTCCGTCACCAGCAAATGGAAAGGCAGCGCCGTCAGCGCGCCCGACGGCGCCACCAGCAGATGCCCCTTGTCCCGCACGAGTCCATCGACCGGCGCGATGAGCAGAGTAAAAAGCTCGTTCGCGAGGCCGAGGTCAAACTGCTGCATCGTATCGAGTTCCAGCCCGCGCCGGAACGCAGTGACCTTCGCAGCGATCTCATCCCTTCCCGCCGGGATTGTGCGCCAGTCGAAGCGGTCGGGGGTGACGACGAAGACATAGCTCTCCTTCTCACCCGTCAGGGGAAGAACAAGCGCCTCGTGCGTCCCGAGCAGCTTCTGCACCTCCTCTACTTTCAACGGCTTTGGGTTCGACAGCGTGGAATAATCGGGGAATTCCTTCTCCAGCCGCGCTTTGGTGGCGGTCAGCTTGCGCTCGGTGTCTTCGATTTGCCGGCGAATAGTATCGATCTGTGCCGGGCCCGATTGCCCCGCTGGCTTCGCCAATGCTTCGATCAGCGCTTTCTCGCGATCGCGGCGATAGGCCGACAGATCCTGATCCTGGCGCACGAGCGCGGCGAGCGCATCGTTGCCGCTGGCGAAGCGCGGGCTCAGTTGCTGGACGGCGGCTGCGGCCGCCGACTGGTTCGCCCATTGCGCAATTTCGAAGGCCTCGCGTCCCAGCGTCGCCCCGGGCTCGACATTCTCCCGCGCGCCGGCAGCCAGACTTGCGACGTGGTTCACGAAAAACCCCGACCGCTGCTCGATCAATCCCTCTCCATCTCGCCCTTGATGGCCTGCCGCGTCGCCGAGATTCGCATGCGCGAGTACCGCCGCCGTCGCCTTGCGCGAGTAGCCGATGGCATTGGCAGGTTTGCCTTGCGCAATACTCAGTACCGCGAGCTGATTGAGAGTTCTCGCCGTCTCCGGATGATTGGGCCCGCGCGCCTTCTCGTTGATGGCGAGCGCCCGCTTGTAGGCTTGCTCGGCATCGTCGTAGCGCCGCTGGTGCTCGAACAACTGGCCCTGATTCAGCAGCACGTTGGCGATGAAACGGTGATTCGGGCCGAACGCTTTCGTGGCGATCTCGATCGCGCGCTTGAACTGTGCATCCGCATCGGCGTAGCGACCCTGCGCGTCATAGGCCACGCCGAGCTTGCGGATCACCTTGGCGGTGTCGGGATTGTCCGGGCCAAGCGTCTTCGTGACGATGGCAAGCGCCCGTTTGGAATAGCTTTCCAATTCGCCAGAGCGACCCTGAGTTTCGTAGATCGCCGCGAGGTTGTTGATCACGGTGGCGACATCGGAGTGGTTGGGACCGAACGCGGCTTCCCGAATGCCCAAGGCGCGCTTGTAGAGCGCTTCCGCCTCCTCGAAGCGCTCCTCGTCGGCATAAACGGTCGCAAGATTGAGCAACGACGTGGCAAGGTACGGATGCTTCGGGCCGAGTGCCTTCTCCCAAATCTCGATGGAGCGCTGGAACAGCTTGTCGGCCTCGGTGTAGCGGCCAAGCCGCTCATACAAGTGAGCCAGGTTGTTCACGCTCGCCGCCACGTCCGGATGGTTCGGGCCAAGCGCCTTCTCGCGAATCGCAAGCGCGCGTTTGGCTGCTTCCTCCACCTCTTTGAAGCGGCTTTGATCCTCGTAGACCTTAGTGAGGTTGTTGAGGATCAGGGCCACCAACAGGCTGTTAGGGCCGGCGGTCTTCTCCGCCATGTCGAGCGCGCGCTTGTATTGCGCCTCCGCTTCTTCGTAGCGCGCTTGCGCTTTATAGACGTCGGCGAGATTGCTAAAAAGCAGAGCGACACTCTGATTGGGTCCGCCCTGCGCCTTGGTCGAGATGTCGAGCGCCTGCTTGTACAGTTTCTCTGCCTCACGAGGATTGGCCTGCAGCAAATACACGGTGGCGAGGTTGGCGAGGGGCTGAGCCAAGCGAGAATCGCCCGGCGGGAGATTCTTCTGCAGCGTGGCGAGCACCTGCTTGAACATCTGGGCTGCTTCGCCGTACCGGCCCAGCGCCTGATGAGCGCGGGCCAAGTCGTTCAGCGCCGACACGTAAGCAAAGTTGTTCGTGCCGCCACGCTTGGCGGCCGCCTCGGCTTTCTGGGCTTCTGCAAGCGCGGCGGAATAATTGCCCGCCTCATACAGATCCTGAAAACGCTTCTGCGACGCCGCCGGGTCGCTCTGCTGTGCCGCGGAGGGCAACAGCAGAGAGTCCACCGCCATAGCGAGTATGATAACAGAAGCGGCCAATGCGCGCCGCCATGTCGGTCCCATGATCCGCTCCAACAAAATCGTCCGAAGATAGTACATACCGCGTCGACTCGGAAACCGCCCGCGCTGAATAGGTCGGACAGGCGTTGCCCACATTAACTCGCGTTCATGTGTCAACCGCCTGCAAATTAGGGTCCTCTGCAAATTAGTGTCCTCTGCCTGCAAATTGGTTCTACACTCCTGCGCGACTTTTGGACGCGCAAGAGAACGCGCTAGACCCGTGGCACAGCGGACGGGTGTCTGTTTTTACCGCCAGTGGCTCAGCGGTTGACGCCGTCTTTACAGCCTTGCATTCTGAATACTTACAGGCTGGGAGTGTCCATGACTGGCGTCGAACCGATCGCGATCGTTGGTATTGGTTGTCGATTGCCCGGTGGCGTGCGTAGCCCCGACGATTTATGGAACTTGCTCGTCGGCGGCGTTGACGCCGTTGTCGAGGCTCCCGCAGAGCGGTGGCACCTCTCGGCGATGTATCACCCGGATCCCGCCAAGCCGGGACGAATGAATACGCGCTGGGGCGGCTTTCTCGATCAGATCGATCGGTTCGATGCCCAATTCTTCGGCATCACCCCGCGGGAGGCCGAGCCGGCAGACCCGCAACAGCGACTTTTGCTCGAGGTCGCATATCACGCCGTCGAAGATGCCGGCCTCACCTTGGCCGCTTTGGCGAATAAGCGGGCGAGCGTGTATATCGGGATCTGCAGCTGGGACTACAGCATTCTCCAGCTCATGCCGGAGGCGCGGGCCGCCATCGACGCGTACACCAATGTCGGCTCGTCGCTATGTATCGCAGCCAACCGCATCTCCTATTTCTTCAACCTTGTTGGACCAAGTCTCGCCGTCGATACCGCGTGTTCTTCCTCGCTCGTGGCCACTCATTTAGGCTGCCGCAGCATCTGGAACGGCGAGAGCGAGCTGGCATTCGTAGGTGGCGTCAACCTGACGCTGCGGCCCGAACTCACCATCGGGTTCTCTAAGGCATCGATGCTATCGCCCGACGGGCGGTGCAAGAGCTTCGATTCGCGCGCCAATGGCTACGTGCGCGGCGAAGGTGCTGCCGTCGTCATTCTCAAGCCACTCTCGCGCGCATTGGCCGATCGCGATCGCATCTATGCCTTGATTCGCGCGACGGCGGTCAATCAGGATGGCCGCACTGCGGGGATCTCGGTTCCGAACCAGGTCGCACAAGAAGCAAACGTAGCCGATGCCCTGCGGCTGGCTGATATTGCACCGGATAGCATTCAGTACGTCGAGGCGCACGGGACCGGAACGCCCGTGGGCGACCCGATCGAGGCCGCAGCCCTCGGAGCAATCTATGGTAAGGCGCGCCCCCCCAATGACCGCTGCGTGATCGGCTCGATCAAGAGCAACATCGGTCATCTGGAAGCGGCTGCGGGCATAACCGGCTTGATCAAAGCAGCGCTGTGCCTGCAGCACCGCGAAATCCCCAAGAGTCTGCACTTCGAGACTCCGAATCCACAAATCGATTTCGATGACCTGCGGCTGAGGGTCGTACAGGGACTGGAGCCCTGGCCCGAAACGCGCGGCCGCCCGCCGCGCGCTGCCGTAAACTCTTTCGGTTTTGGCGGCACGAACGGACACGCGATCCTCGAGGCACCTCCCGATGCCGGCTTGGCCGGGCGAATTCAGGCCGAAGTCGGCGACGATCTTGCGTGGATGCTGCCGCTCTCGGCACGTAGCGCATCCGCGCTATCCGACCTGGCGCGCTCGTATGCGAGCGCGCTCGGAGACAAGCGCGGCCTGCGGCGCGAGTCGCTCCGCGATATCTGTTTTTCCGCCGGCGTGAAGCGTTCTCATCACGAATTCCGGCTGGCGCTCGTTGCTCACGATCACGCCGAGCTCGTGGGGCAACTCCAGGCATTCGTTGCGGGCGAAACCCGCGCCAACACTTCGACTGGCCGCACTTCGGCTATCGCGTTGAACCCCGTGTTCGTCTGCTCGGGCATGGGCCAGCAGTGGTGGGCAATGGGACGCGAATTGCTGGCACAGGAACCGGTTTTTCGCCGAGCCATCGAAGAGGTGAGCGAACTCTTCGATCGGCTTGCCGGCTGGTCGTTGTTGCACGAATTGACCGCCGACGAGCAGACGTCGCGCATCCAGCAAACCCATATCGGACAGCCCGCGATTTTCGCGCTGCAGGTTGCGCTCGCGGCGCTCTGGCGATCGTGGGGCGTCGAACCCGCGGCCGTCCTGGGTCATAGCGCCGGTGAGATGGCGGCGTCCTATATCTCTGGAGCGCTGTCGCTGGAGGATGCCGTTCGGGTCACCTTCCATCGCAGCCGCCTGCAATACCGAACAGCCGGACAAGGCACGATGCTGGCCGTGGGGATCTCCCGTGAAGAGGCGGCCAAATGGATTGCACGGCATCCCCACGCCATTTCGCTCGCGGCGGTAAATGGCGCGATGTCGATCACCCTCTCCGGCGACGCTGCGGTGCTCGGCGAGATCGACCAGGCTCTCAACGAGATGGACGTATTCAGCCGCCCCTTGCGCGTGGACGTGCCGTATCACAGCCCGAGGATGGAGCAGCTCGAAGCGGAGCTCCTGGACTGCTTGCGTGATATTCGGCCGCGACCGGCGACGACCCCGTTCTTTTCCACCGTGACCGGCACCGCTCTGTCGGGATCCGAGCTCGATGCCCGGTATTGGTACCGGAACATCCGTCAGCCAGTCCTGTTCCACGATACCCTCGGCAAGGTCATCGAGACCGGGCACACGATATTCCTCGAGCTCGGTGCGCATCCGATCCTGCGAAACGACATCGCCCAGTGCTTGGAGGAAAAGTCAGCGGGCGGCGCGACGCTGGGTTCGCTGCGCCGGGACGATCGCGAGCGGGCGGCGCTGCTCGGATCGCTCGGCCGGCTGTATACCCTTGGAGCCCAGATCGATTGGCAACGGCTCTATCCAGCCGAGGCGACCGCCATCAAGCTGCCCGTATATCCGTTCCAGCCGGACAGTCATTGGCGCGAATCCGAAACGACGCGCCGGATACGGGTAGGCGCTTCGGTTCATCCCCTGCTCGGAAGCCGGCTAGAGGCACCGAAGCCGTCCTGGAGCGTTGCGCTGGACACGGCGAACTTGAGCTACCTGGCGGACCATCGGATCGGCGACGCCGTCATCTTTCCGGGCGCCGGATATGTGGAGATGGCGCTGGCGGCCGCCCGCGAGACCTTGGGGCCTGTTCCTTGCGTGGTGGAGGATATCGAATTTCAAAAGTTCCTGATCCTCGATCAGGGCGCGGCGCCTTTGGCGCAGGTAGCGTTCGATCCGTCCACGAGCGAATTCGACATCTGCACCCGCGCAGATGCGTCCGAGAATACGTGGGACGTCCACGCCCACGGCTGCGTCAGGTCATCGAGCGGATCAGCGCCCCCCAGTGCAGACATCGCGGAAATTCGCCGGCGTTGCCCCGAGGCATTCGACCACCGCGAATGCATCCGCCGCTTTGCCGAATGCGGATATCATTACGGCCCGACGTTTCAGGGCATCGCGCGGTTATGGCGGAACGAACGGGAGGTTCTCGCCGAAATCCATTCTCCGAGCTGCTTACGAGAGCATCTGTCCGATTATCGCTTGCATCCCGCGATTCTCGACGCTTGCTTTCAGACCTTGTTGGCGGCTCTGCCGACATGGACGAACTGGCAGGCCCTCAAAGGCGAGACCTTTGTGCCTGTGAAGATCGAGCGAGTGCGCTTCCATGCTGCGCCGCCGATCCGCGCTTTCGCCCATACTCGCGTGGCGAGGCGCACCTCGGCCGAACTCAGGGTGGACATCCAAATCCTAGACGAGTCGGGCAGTTGCGTGGTCGAAGTAGAAGGCTTGCTCGTGCGCCCGATCGGGTCCGGGGCGCAACGAAGGCTCAGCACCCTCTACGAGTATCAATGGAAGCTCGACCCGCGGCTGGCGACACGCCAAGGTCGGGACTCGCACCATCTCCCATCGCTGGATGCGCTCGGACCGCTCATGCAGCAGGAAGGCGAGATGCTGCGCGAGCGGTTCAATCGTGCCCGCTATCAGCGCGAGTTTCAGTCCCTCTCGCGTGCGACCGTTGCCGCCTACATCGTGAAAGCGCTGCGTGAAATGGGCTGGACCCCGGCATCACGCCAGGGGCTGTCGACCGAGAAACTCGCCGCTCAATTAGGTATGGCGCCGCAATACCTCCGGTGGTTGCGGCTCATGTTGAAGGAATTGACCGCCGGCGAGATCGACTCGGACGAGGAGCCGTCCCGCCTCTGGAAGGCGTTGTGGGACGAGTTCCCGGAATGTCAGGCCGAGTTGATGCTGATTCGGCTTTGCGGAGAGAAACTCGCGCCCGTACTGCGCGGCGAGATCGATCCGCTCAACCTCATCTTTCCGGAAGGCACGCTGACGACGGCAGAGGCGCTGTATCAGGATTCACCGAGCTTCCGCCTCAACAATCTGTTGGTGCAGAAAGCGGTCGCCGAGATCGCGCGGCGCCTGCCCAAAGGAAAGGCGTTGCGAATTCTGGAGGTCGGCGGTGGGACAGGAGGGATGACGAGCTTCGTCCTTCCCGTTCTGCCGGATCATTGCACCGAATACGTGTTCACCGACATCTCTCCCCGCTTCACCGCGCACGCACAGCACAAGTTCGCCCCGTTTCCCTTCGTGCAAGTCCGAACGCTGGATATCGAGCGCGACCCGCTGGAGCAGGGTTTCGATGCCAATTCGTTCGACCTGATCATCGCGTCGGATGTGCTGCATGCCACGACCGATCTGCGCAACACGCTCGACCGGCTCAAGCAACTCCTTGGCTCCGGCGGGACGCTCATGGTCGTGGAGCTGACGCGTCCTTGGCTGTTCATGACCTTGATCTTCGGGCTGCTGAAGGGCTGGTGGCTCTTCGACGACGCCGTGCGAGCGGACGAGCCCTGCGTTTCTCAAGAAACGTGGAGGAGCTTGCTGCGCGAAGCCGGCTTCACCGGCACGGTGTGCATCGCTGATTGCCCGGAGGCCGAAAACGCGCAGCACTCGGTGATTCTCGCGCGAGGCCCTCGAGCGCCGGCATCGCCCGCATCGATGTCGCAAGCATCCGACGCTTCGAAGAGCTGGCTGCTGTTCGCCGACGCCGGCACCGCGGACCGCCCGAGCGCCGCCGCCGAGCTTGCCCGCAAGCTCGAGCAGCGCGGAGACCGCGTCATCCGGGTGATGCACGGTGCGGACTTCCGCCACAGCGGAGCGAGGGACTTCAGCATCCGCTGCGGCAATCCGGCCGACATGAAGCGCTTGGTGGAGAGCCTCGATAGGCAGGCCCCCCAGCTCGCTGGCATCGTACATCTGTGGAGTCTCGACACCGGGGCGGCGAATACGATGACGAACGACGCGTTCACGTCGTCCGCGCAGCTGGGCTGCGTCTCGGTGATGCAGTTGGTGCAGGCGCTCGCGGCGACCGACGACATGGCCGTCGATCACATCTGGCTGGTGACGCATGCGGCCCAGCCGCTGGCTGATGGCGCCGACCTGCTTGGACTAGCGCAATCGCCACTATGGGGGTTCGCGAGGGTCGCGACCAACGAGTACCACAATTTGCATTGCCGACTGGTCGATCTGGCCACCTGCTCCAGCGAGGAGATCGCGTCGCTGGCCGCGGAATTGGACGCCGGGACCGACGCCGAGGATGAGATCGCCCTGCATGGCGAACTCAGATATGTGCGCCGGCTGCTGCCGGTATCACCGGCCACGGTGCAGGGGATGGGCCGGCCGGTTGAGCAGAGCCCGAAACGGTTCCAGATCGAAGTGGCGCGACCGGGAATTCTCGACTCCTTGCACGCCTGCAGCGTCGCCCACCGACCTCTTGGCCCCACCGAGGTCGAGATCGAAGTCGCAGCCACCGGCCTCAATTTCATGGATCTCATGCTGGCCATGGGCATGCTTCCCGCGGAGGCGGCCGCGGACGGCTCCGCCGGCAAGCTGCTCGGCTTGGAATGCGCCGGCCGCGTGGTCGCCGTCGGCGAGCAGGTTTCGGACTTTGCCGTGGGCGATGAGGTCATCGCCGCCAAATCCTGCACTTTGACGTCTCATCTGACGGTCGATACCCAGTTCGTCGCGCACAAGCCGCGCCATTTGAGCCTCGAGCAGGGGGCGACGATCCCCCTCGCCTTCCTGACCGCCTTCTATTCGCTGCACACACTGGGACGGATGCAACGCGGAGAGCGCGTGCTGATCCATGCCGGGACCGGTGGCGTTGGACTGGCGGCGGTGCAACTGGCCTTGCAAGCGGAGGCCATCGTCTTCGCGACGGCCGGCTCGCCCGAGAAGCGCCAACTGCTCGCGGCGCTGGGAGTGCCGCATGTCATGGATTCGCGCACTCTGGCCTTCGCCGACGAAGTGCTCAAGCTGACCGACGGCGAAGGCGTCGACATCGTGCTGAACTCGCTTTCCGGCGACGCGATCGACAAGAGCCTCTCGCTTCTGCGGCCATACGGACGGTTCATCGAAATTGGCAAGACCGACATCTTCAAGAACCGCAAGATCGGGATGCGGGTACTGCGTAGGAACATTTCCGTGTTCGTGGCGGATTTGCTCGGCGCGCTGGGAGCGCGGGCGGGCCTTGCCCGTTCGATGCTGCAGGAAGTCATCGCGCGAGTGGACTGCGGGAGCCTCCGCCCGCTGCCGCACCGCGTGTTTCCGGCCGCGCGCGCCGCGGATGCGTTCCGCTACATGGCGCAGGCCAAGCATATCGGCAAGCTGATCATCTCGATGCGGGACAACGAGGGACTAAAGGTCGAGAACGGTCTGCGATCCGTCGCGGTCGATGCGGAGGGAAGCTACCTGATCACCGGGGGACTGGGCGGTCTTGGACTTGCGGTGGCCGACCACCTGGCACGCCGCGGCGCACGCCGCCTGGCGCTGGTCGGCCGCAGCGCTCCCTCGCCGTCCGCGCAGGCCGCACTGGAGAGCCTGCGGCAGCGCGGCGTCGAAGTGCTCGTCGCCGCCGCGGACATCACGGATCGTGAGCAGACCAGAGAGGTCATCACGACACTTCGGCGCCGGATGGGACCGCTGCGAGGCATCGTGCACGCCGCAATGGTTCTGGACGATGCGCCGATCGAGCGCCTGACCGAGGAGCGGATGTGGAAGGCGATGGCGCCAAAGGTTATCGGCGCTTGGAATCTCCACACGCTGACGCTCGATGCTCCATTGGATTTCTTCGTACTGTTTTCGTCGCTCGCCTCCCTCATCGGCAATGCGGGTCAGGCTAATTACGTCGCCGGCAATGCGTTCCTGGATGCGCTGGCTTATTACCGGCGGGCGCGCGGGCTTCCTGCTCTCACCATCAACTGGGGTGTGGTTGGCGAGGTTGGCCACGTGGCGGGAAGCCCGGAGACTGCGCAACGCCTCGAACGGCTTGGCCTCAAGGCCATGCCGCTCTCTGAAACCCTCGATGCGCTCGACGAGCTCTTGTCCAGCGACGCCGTCCAAGTCGGGGTGGCCGAGGTCGAGTGGAAGGGCCTCTTGCGATCGATGGGTACGCGCACTCCGGCCCGGTATTCCACACTGGTCAGCGATGGCGGCGCAGAAAAAGAGGGCACGTCCGCGGGCTCCGGCGTGCACGACCTGCTCGACGCGGACGAGGCAGCGCTTCCGTCATTGCTGCAGGCCTACGTCCAGGATCTCTTGGCACGGGCGATGGGTACTTCACCCGCCCGTATCGACACCGAACAGTCGCTCCGCAATCTGGGCCTCGACTCCCTGATCGCCGTCGAAGTGCGCAACCGTATCAATGTCGAGCTCGGTATGAATGTGCCGCTTGCGAAGTTCATGCAAAGCGACAGCACCATCAGTGCCTTGTGTTCCTATGTTGCGGAGCGGCTGCTCGAAGACAACCGCCGCGGCGGCGCCGAGTCATCAGGCAACGGCGGGATGCCCGCTGCGCAGCCGAGCCCGCCATTGAGCGGAGCGGACGCTGCCGACCTGCTCGAGCGCATCGACGAACTCAGCGAGAAGGAAGTCGACCGTCACCTGAGCGAGCTCGCGTCGGAAGGGCGCGCCTGATGTCCAGCTTGGGGTTGGGGCAACTCACGCCCGCGCAGAAGCGTGCGTTACTGGCGGAGCACCTGCGCAAGCGCAGCCGTGTCTCCACACCGGACGCGGCGGCTGCCAAGGACGATGCCCCGGCGCGCGAGCCTGCCGACGAGCGTCGCAAATCCTTCCTCGACGGCGAGACGATCGCGCTTGCGTCGCTCAAGGACTGGAACGCGCAGGAGCAGGACCCCTACATAAGGTACGTCGCCCCGTACAAGGGATTCCTCTACCAGCGCCTCGGTCTGGACAAGAGCTTCGTCCGCGGCGAAGGATGCTACCTGCTCGACGCCGACGGCAATCGCTACGCCGACTGCATCGCCCAATTCGGAGCCGTTCCGTTCGGTCACGATCCGGCAACGATATGGCAGGCGCTGGAGAGCACACGGCGAGACGCCGTGCCGAACCTCGTGATCGCGTCGATCCCTCCGACACAAGGGGAATTGGCGGAGCGATTGCTTGCGGTGGCTCCGCCCGGTCTAGCGCACGTCGTGTTCACCAACAGCGGCGCGGAGTCGGTCGAGGCCGCCATCAAGCTCGCCCGCTGCCGCACCGGTCGCGCCGGGATCTTGGCGGCCCGCGACGCCTTCCACGGACTCACCCTGGCGGGAATGTCGGCGACCGATACGGCATTCTTTCAGCGCGGTTTCGGCGCTCCGGTCCCCGGTTTCCACGTGGTCCCGTTCGGCGACCTCGCGGCGCTGCAAGCAGCGTTGGCGGGCCAACCCGATTTCTTCGCCGCCTTCCTGATTGAAATCATCCAGGGCGAGTCGGGCATTCGCGTCGCGCCGCCAGGTTATATGGCGGCGGCTCTGGAGCTGTGCCACCGCCACGGCATGCTGCTCATTGTCGACGAGGTGCAGACCGGCCTCGGTCGAACCGGCAACTTGTTCGCCTGCGAGGCCGAAGGCATCACACCCGATATCCTTGCGCTGGCCAAGGCCCTCGGGGGCGGGCTGATGCCGATCGGTGCCTGTCTCTACACCGAGAACGCCTACACGGAGCAGTTCGACCTGCGGCACGGCTCCACCTTCGCCGGCAATGCCCTCGCGTGCCGGGCGGCGCTGGCGACGATCGAGGAGCTGACCAAGGATGACCGACGACTGGTGCGCCATGTGGCCGCGATCGGCGATCACCTGCAGCAGCAATTGCGGCAGCTCCAAACCGAGTATCCGCTGCTGGTGAAGGAGATCCGCGGGCGCGGCCTGATGTTGGGAGTCGAGCTGGACCTCCCTGCCCTCGCCGAAACCCAGACCGGCATGTTGGCTATGTTGCAGGAGCAGGGTTTGCTTCTCTACGTGGCGGTCAGTTACCTGCTCAATGTCGAGCGCATCCGCATCGCGCCATCGTTCACTCACGGCACCGTGCTGCGCATCGAGCCGCCGCTGATCGCCGATGCCGCGCTGTGCGACCATCTGATCGGCGCGCTGCGGCGGCTGTTGGACGCACTGCAACGGGGCGACGCGGCCGAGCTAGTCGGGCATCTCATGGGCCGCTCGCGCGCGCGCATGCCGCCTCCATTCAGTGCGCCATCCCGACCCACGGCGGTCGCCGCTGCGCCGCGCAGAGTGGGCCGCCGCGACGGCGCGCGTTTCGCGTTCATCGTGCACCTGCTCGACGCCGGTAGCCTGCGACGGTTCGATCCCAGCCTCGAGCCGTTCAGCGACCCGGAATTGGAGGGATTGAAGTCGCGCATCACCGAATTCATCAAGCCATACCCGTTCGGCGAGCTCGCAGTCGAAACGGCCGATGGCCGTCGCACCGAGGGCGAGCTGGTCGCGCTGCCGCACTTGCCGTCCGAGCTGGTCGCGCTCTCGGAAGATGAAGCGGTGGCGCTGGTGCAGAGCGCGGTCGATACGGCGGTCGAGCGCGGCGCCGAGGTCGTCGGATTGGCCGGCTTCAGCTCGATCATCACCTTCGGCGGACTGGCGCTACGGGCGCGCAAGGGCGTGACTGTGACGAGCGGCAACAGCTACACGAGCTGGGTGGCAGTGCAGGCGCTGGAGGCGGCCTGCGCCAGGCATGGGAAGTCGCTCGCCGATTGCACCGTCGCCGTCGTCGGCGCCGCTGGCGCCATCGGATATGCGCTGAGCCTGCTGTGCGCCGAGCGTGCCGCCGAGCTG
Source organism: uncultured Alphaproteobacteria bacterium (assembly GCA_965652015.1). Lineage (GTDB taxonomy): Bacteria > Pseudomonadota > Alphaproteobacteria > Rhizobiales > Xanthobacteraceae > VAZQ01. The sequence continues at coordinate 22,125 of CBFGVM010000001.1, read as the reverse complement.
ATCCTCATCGGTAATCCCGACGCCGTCGAGGCGAGCATGGCTAGGCTGCGGCTCGTGGCCGACGACTGCGAGCGCCATGTGGCCTCGCTCGCCGCCTCCGGCCGCAGGTTCGCTCCCGGCACGTTCGCACGGCGCTGCACGCAGCGCCCGACGCCGAGCGCGAATGTGGACGCGGGTATCACCATCACGACGGATATCGACCGGCATTTGCCCAGGGCGGACGTGGTCGTGACGGCCACCAACGCCGTCCTTCCGTTCATTTCCGCACGTCATCTGCGCAAGTGTGCCATGGTGTGCGACGTCTCGCGGCCGTTCAATATCGCGCCCAATCTCGGCAACGAAAGGCCCGACGTCCGTATCGTGGACGGCGGTCTCGTGCGAGCGCCCGAAGCGTCGGCGCTGGGCCTGCTCGAGGAGCCCGACCGAGGCAATGTGTTGCTGGCATGCGCTGCGGAGACGATCGTACTCGCGCTGTCCGGATTTCGCAGCGAGCACCTGTGCGGGCGGCTTGATCCGCGCACCATCGAGGATCTCGGCAGGGTTGCTGACGGGCTGGGCTTTTCCCTCGCGACCTGAGCTATCGTTTGGCGACGGCAGGCCGACCGCCGAACCGGTGGACCGGGCCGCCCGATCATTCAGCCAGCAGAGCCGCCGCGAGCATTGTCGATCGATTTTCCGTCCGTCATGCTGCCGGCGACACTGCTCTTGAATATGTGCGATGCGGGGAGCGCGGGCTTTTCGGCAATGAGCAGGTTCGCTCCATAGTAAATGAGTGGCGACATCAATGGCCCGAGGCCCTTGGCGAACACGTACAGCGGCTCCGAATAACAGCCGAGCCTCGCCTTGAAAGTACTCGCGGATTGCCCGATCTGGATTTTCTCCACGCCCTTTCGCAGAGCCCGATCGAGACCCGCATACATCAGATTGAAATAGAGATCGAACTGATCGTTGAGCCGGTAGTCGAGCCCGGCATACAACATGCTATACGTCGCGGAAGTATGCAGGCACCAGCCGAATGCAATGATCGTCGAGTCCCTGGAGTATGCGATGAGCTCAACTTCGCCGCTCAATCGCGACGTCAGCTGACGAAAAAAATCGATCGGAAGCACTTCGAGATTGAGCTCGGCCTTGGCCACCATCTGGTGATACAGAGCGTGAACCTGCGGCGTGTACACGCGCAATATTTCTTCCGGATCGGTCAGCACCGATAGTTCGATGCCGGAATTCTTCAACTTTCGCGTCGAGCGGTTGATTTGCTGGCGGTAGCGCGTTTTCAGGGCAGCGCAGTAGTGCGCAAAATCCGAGAACGACGGCTCGAACAAATGCATCGGCAGACTTGGGATGCAGCGATATCCAAGCTCGAGCAACGGCTTCATCGCTTCCAGATCGTGCTGCGCAAACTCCTTGAACGCGATCACGTCCATTCCGTCGTGTTCCGCCAAATCGCATATCGCGCGATCGAGCAGCGGGAGAATGTGCGGACTCTCGTTTGCCGATGCCATTGCCAAGGTCTTCTCGCCGGGCGATCCCGGCAATCCGCAGATCATGACTTTGAGCTTGCGAAACCTTGAGAATACTCCGGGCGCGCGCCGGATGACCCAGGCCACGCGCGCATCGGCCAAATCTGCGAGATCGATGGTCATGCGGGTGACGCACGCACACGCCGCAGCGCGGCCGTCGCCGTCGTAGACGATCGCGTACCAGAACCGGCATTCCGGCTTCATGCTGGTCTCGGCCGCAGCAATGAAGCGCGGATCCATGAAGATCGGCGCGCCGGCTTGCGAGCGCACCTGTTCCCAGGCGGCAAGATCGACGTCGCCGATCGAGTCGAAGAGCCGGTAGTTGTAGAGCATGGTCGGCTGCGAGAGTGTGTTCGATAGAGCTTCGCTCCTAGGGGAGCGGCCGGCGATTGTCCAGCATTCGAACGCCGTCATTCCGGCGGTCCCGATCCTTGTCTTTGTCCGCAGAGCGAATACAAATTCGCATTTGTTCCATGGTTAGGACCATGCATTGATGGCCCATAGTTATCGGCTCTTCCCTTCCATCGACAAAGTGGATCTTGCCGCCTGGGAAAAGGTGCGCTCGCAAGCCGGCGCATCGATCATCATGGATCCGAGCTTCCTCGGCGCGGTGGAGAGCAGCATGAAGCAGAGCTGCCGGTTCTGGTACGTTGTCGTATACGATGACGATACGCGGCCGGCGGCATGCGCTTGTCTGACCGGCATGACGCTCGACATGGCGGATTTCTCCGACAAGGCGATGGCTTGGTTCATTCGACATTTTCCTGGAAGCATGTTGCCGCTGCGAAATTTCAATGTCCTGATTTGCGGTCTGCCCGTTTCCACTGCACATAACACGCTCGCTCTCGCGACGCGGCAGGCGAGCCCGCAAATTCTTCCGCTCGTCGATGGGGTGATAAGCGAATTGGCGGCGACGGCGCGAGCGCATGCCGTCGTTTACCGGGAGTTCCGGCAAGACGATTTGCAATGGACCAAGCCGCTGCTCGGTCTCGGGTATCAACGCATCACCGGTCCGGCACTGTACTTTTTCAAACCGTTATTCACAGACCTCGAGCATTATTGCGCGGCCTTGAAATCACACTACCGCAAGCAGATCAGGCGCTCGATCCGCAAACTCGAATCAGCGGGCGTCGAGATAAAGGTTTTGACAGACGCCGAGCAGATCCTGAAAGCCTACACGCCCGAAGTTCACGATTTATATTTTCAGGTGCGCGACAGGGCTGGCGTCAAGTTCGAGGCTCTAACCATCGATTACCTGCACGAGCTGGCATCCCGCTTGGGGGACAAGGTCAATCTCATTTTGTTTTCCAAGGGCTCGCGAATCATCGCGTTTGGCTGGTGCCTGCAGACCGCGACGACCTATTACATGCTGTACGCCGGCCTCGACTACCACTTCAATGACGAGTTGGATCTCTATTTCAATTTGCATTATGCGGCGCTCGACTGCGCTTTGCGCAAAAAGGTCGCAAGTATCGAGCTCGGCGCCACGGGCGACGTCTTCAAGGCCAGGTTAGGCTGCTATTCCGAGCCGTCGTATATCTTCGCGAGGGGCCTGGGCCCGGTGATGTCACGGGTCATTCGCTACGGATCCGGGTTCCTGCTTCCGCAGACGCCCGCTGTTCCCGCATTCGAAGTCTTCAATCGCGATTTCGCCGCGCGCGCGAACTGATGGCGCCGCGGGGATCTGCGCACGGCCTCACCATGCCCCCCGCCGCGAGAGTGATCATTTGCGGAGCCGGCATCGCCGGCTTGACCCTGGCCTGGTGGCTGGGCCGGGGCGGCTGCCGCGTGCTGATCGTCGAGAAGGCTGCACGGCTTCGCGACGAAGGGTACATGTTCGACTTCTATGGTCCGGGCTACACGGTCGCCGAACGGATGGGTCTACTCCGGCGTTTGCAGGAGCTCTGCTACCGGGTGCACCGCGTCTCCTGGATCGACGAGCACGAGCGGCCGGTTTCGGAACTCGATTATGAGGTGTTCCGGCGCCTCCTCGACGGCCGCGTGCTGAGCTTAATGCGCGGCGACGTGGTTTGGGCGCTGTTCGACGACTTGCCGGACACGGTAGAGGTTCGATTCGGCCGCGAGATCAAAAGGCTGAACTCGCTCGAGACTGAGATCGACGTCACACTCACGAGCGGCGAAAACGAAGTGGCCGACGTCCTGATCGGGGCCGATGGCATCCATTCGGCCATGCGCGCGCACCTGTTCGGAGATGAAGCCTCGTTCGTGCGCCATCTCGGCTTTCGCGCCGCCGCGTTCGCCTTTGAGCATCCCACGCTCGCTCAAGCGCTGCATGGCGAGCTCAAGTTGCTCTCGCTGCGCGGGCGGCACGTGGGCTTCTTTCCCATTCGCGGTGGCCGCATCGCCTCATTCTTCGTTCACCGCGCGTCGCCGACGGCCACCGTCGCTAATCCCTTGGCTGAGCTACGCGCCGCGTTCGGCGATCTCGGCTGGCTCGTTCCCGTCGCGCTCGAGCGGGCCGCGGCACTGCCCTCCATCTACTACGACCAGGTCGCGCAGATCGAGTTGCCGAGATGGCGGCGCCACCGCGTCGGCTTGGTCGGCGATGCGTGCCAAGCGGTATCAGTACTGGCGGCGCAAGGCGCATCGCTCGCGATGGCGGCGGCTTATCTGTTGGCGCAGGAATTGCTGCGGCAGCAGAGCATCGAGGTCGCGCTCGAGCGTTACGAAGCGCTACTGAAACCCGCCATCGAACGGCAGCAAGCCGCCGGGCGACGAATGGCGCGTTGGAGCGCGCCGACCACCCAATGGAAACTTCGGCTGCGCAATGGGATTTTCGCGCTCGCAAACCAGCCGGGCATGTCCTTGCTGCTGAAGCCGATGTTCACGTCCGCTGTGGGACGCATCATCTCAGCTGCGGGCGAACCACCCCGATAGCCGCGGTCGGCAGACACGAACGGGCACCCTCGCCCCCGGGCGAGGGAACGCGGCGAGGAGGGATGTCTGCTCGTGCGGTCCGCGCCCGCTCAATCGTCTTCCAGGAAAGAGAACGGCGACGCCGATTCGCGCACCACGATCACGACGGGCTGCGCCGTCGGCTTGACGGTGCCGGCGGCGGTCAGGTCGTTGACAATGTGCTCGACACGGGACGCCAGCTTGCCCCGGCCCTTGCGAAGAAGCCTAACGTCCCGCGGGCTCTGCGCCTTGTCGAGATCGACGATGACGATCTCGGGCTTGCTGGCCTTCTCCCGCGGCTCCCGATGCTCGGTGGTGCCCGCTGCCGTTGTCGCCATCCTCAATCTCCTTCATCTTCGTCGTCTTCATCTTCGACTTCCACCTTGACCGTACGGAAGGGGGAAGCCTTTCGCAGCTCCTTCGCGGCTTTGCGGGGGATCTTCATCATGTTCAAGGCGTCATCGACGAGCCACGAGTTTCCGCCCTTCGCGGCAGCATCGAGATGACGCTGATAAGCATCCTGGGCCGAGATAAGCTGCGCCTTCAACATGTGCCTCACCGCACGCTCCAACGACTTGAGGTTGGGCTCACGATCCTCGTCGTCGCCTTCGTCCTCATCCTCGTCGCGTTCATAGACGACCTTGCTCGTGCGATGTTCGCCGCTGCTCTGAACAACCGTGACACGTCTGACGAGCTTGTCCATGGCGTCCTTCCTGGTCCTGGGGGGTAGAATCTCAAAGCACCGTTCGCCCGCGATCCGGTCCGGTCGGCGTGCCGCTCGCGGTTGGCGGCTTCGCACGGCCCAGGTCACTCGGGCGATAACATCCTGCTTCCGCCACGCCTCCGGCTCTTAGAATTCTCGACATTTATGTTACCCCCCATCCACGGGTTCGGCAACCGAGCATTCGCAAGGAGGCGGATGGTCGCACGACGTGGCGGAGCTTGCCGGCCCGATGCTTGCTCTGTCGACGAAAAAACACGAGGCTGACTGTGCATTACTTGGACGGCTAGGCCGGGGCACATGGATTCCTCCGACGCCGTTATCGATCTCCATTCGCGAACCCGTGCGTCTCTCAGCCGGCTCCCGATGGGGGCCTCGTGTCGGGCATGTTCAATCGGATCACGATCCTGCGGATCACAATCAAAACAATGATGATCAAGAGCAGCTGGACCCAGCCAAACGTCGTCGCCCGTTCAAGGATGGGAGCCCAGTTGATTTCGGTGTTGAACCAGTTCCTCGCCACGGCATTCGCGATCAGACCAATCCCAATCGCAGCGGCAACCAGATAGCCGAGCTTGAGCACAAGTGACGCGATATAGGCGATCTTTCCGACCACGTTCTTGAATTGGAAGATCGGGTTCTCAAGATTCCGCTGCAATTGGAAGAAAGACTGCGAAAGCATGTCGCCGAACTCCTCCATCTGCAGGTAATCCATATCTGTCGGCCCGCGCAGCCGCTGGCGCAAGGTCTGCTTCACGCGTTCGCGCGCCTCCTTGCCGGCTTGCCGGGCATAGGTTTCATATTCCTTCACGATGTTGATATCTCGGTTCAACCGCGTGATGATGGCATCGTACGAAAACGACGTTCGAATGAACTGTATTCCCTCATAGTTCGCGGGGATCTGGAATTCTCGCGCAACCTCCATGAAGCGCAGCCAAGCCTGCCCGCTGCTCTTCTCCCACCATTCAGCATCCCTGCTGTTCATGGCGTAAACCCAATCGGAGTAGATCCTCTCCATCTCGGTGCGAAGTCGCTCGAGATCCATGGGCGGAAGCGGCCCGGCGAGACTTAACGCGGTAGTGGCGATCCGTCCGATGTCGCCCCGCGACATGTGGTGCTGGAGCTCGCGGAACAGTTTGCGGGTCTTGGTCGAGAATCGCCCGATGGCACCGAAATCGAGGAAGCAGACCTTGTTGTTCGGCATGATCACAAGGTTCGCCGGATGCGGGTCGGCATGAAAGAACAGTTCTTCCTGCGCCTCGCGGAGCATGATGACGACAAGCTTACCTGCGAGCGCCTTGGGCTCGATGCCGATACGACCCACCTTTTCCAAGAATTCGTGATCATTGCGATCGACGGCAGCCAAGAGCTCCCACATCCAAATGCCAGAGACGAATTCGCTCACCATCACTTCTTCGCTGCAGTATTGGAAAAAGACCCGTGGCGCGGTGACGTCCTTCTTGCGCTTTGCGGCGCGCCGCCGGAAGATGTCGGTGTAGCGCGCCTCGGCGCGAAAATTCATCTCGTTGAACAGGATGGTCCGAAAATCGTCCGTAAAACGGCGGCCGATGTCCGGGGGAATGATGGTGAGCGTCTCGCCCACCACCAACAGCCAGTCCAGCGCTCGCAGATCGGCGGCAATCAGCGGCCCAATCCCCGGGCGGCGCACCTTGACCGCCACGCGCTCGCCAGTCCTCAAATGCGCCTGATAGACGCAAGCCAGCGATGCTGAGCCGATCGGCTTGGGATCAAATACCGCAAACACCTCGCTCAGCGGCCTTCCGAGCTCACGCTCGATGATGGCGATGGCCTGCTCGGTCGGGAAGGGCGGGACCTGATCGAGCATCTTGCCCAGTTCGGCACAATATTCGTAAGGCATCATGTCGGCGCGCAGCGACAATTGCTGCGCAAGCTTGAGAAAGCTTCCGCCGACAGCCTCAAAGACACGGCGCAATCGAGCGGCGCGGCGTTGGACGCTGGCGCGACGCAGAAAGGCATCGACAAGGTTGCCGGAGAAAAAGCGTATGATGGCCCACAGCCAGACGAACAACCTTGAGATCGGCAGGATGATGCCCGGCCTGAAGTAGACGCGACGCGCCCTCGGCACGGTGACACGGAGGGTGTCGATCGAATGCACAACGTCGCGCCGCGGCATAGGGCGGACGACGTTTGCATTGTCGTTCTGTGGCCCTGGACCCGGCACGATGTCGGACACCTGTCACCAAACCGCGCCCCTATGGGTACGCGGACCGCCTCTGCGCGAGGAAGCGTTTGCGGCTCACACCGTCCTCGCCGTTGCCGCCGCAGGATAATGACATTACGGGGAGTTAATCCTACGCCAATGCCGCCGTGCTTCCGGCCCTCGTGCCGGATCGACATTCATCCACGGTTTAACGACAAATTCAATTACGGTTTTTTTGCCGCGGTCGGGCCGCGCCAGGTCTGACGAACGGCACAACAGGACGCGGCGCCTAGTGCACCGCATGCTCTCGTGCGCCGCATGGCGACAAGTCGCACTGGACGGCCCGACTGCCCGATGATAACTAAAACTAGTCATCTTCCATCTCGGGGTTCGGCCCGCGAAGATGAGCTGCGCGCGACGATATCTAGCCCGCTGTCATTGATGTGCGAAAGCGATGCTCGCGTCTGATCTGACGGTCGCGGCCGCGGTGTCCCAGGCGGGAGAACGCTGATGGCGCTCAATGTCTCGGCGTGGGCGATCCGTCACCCCCTCCCCCCTCTCGTCATCGCCGCAGCGGTCTGCGCGCTCGGATATCTCAGCTTCAGCAAGCTGCCGGTCACGCGCATGCCGAACGTCGACGTTCCGGTGATATCGGTGACCATTGCCCAGTTCGGGGCCGCACCTGCCGAACTTGAATCGCAGGTCACCAGGACTGTGGAGGATGCGGTCTCCGGCGTCGCCGGCGCGCATCACATCACCTCCGGCGTCAGCGACGGCATTTCGAGCACGACAATCCAATTTCGACTGGGCACCGATACCGACCGGGCGCTCAACGACGTCAAGGACGCGGTGACGCGTGTCCGCGGCGACCTGCCGCGGACGATCAGTGAGCCGATGGTTCAGCGCTACGACATCAGCGGCCTGCCGATTCTGACCTATGCCGCGATAGCCCCTGGAAAAACCCCAGAACAGCTCTCGTGGTTCGTGGAAGATGTCGTCGTTCGCGAGCTACAGGGCGTTCGCGGCGTGGGGAGCGTCGAGCGGATCGGAAGCGTCGAGCGAGAGATCCGGGTGCGGCTCGATCCGGTTCGAGTGCAGGGCGTGGGCCTGACCACGCTCGACGTGAGCCGGCAGTTACGCGGCAGCAACGTGGATCTTGCCGGCGGACGCGCCGAGATTGGTGGGCGCGACCAGGCGATCCGCGCGCTCGCGGGCGCCAAGACGCTAGCCGACCTCGCAGCGACGAGAATTGCCTTGCCGTTGGGGGGCGAGGTGCGGCTGGACGACCTGGGACAAGTCACCGACACGATTTCCGAACCGCGGACCTTCGCGCGCTTCAACGGCACGCCGGTGGTCGGTTTTGCCATCGTCCGCGCGAAGGGCGTCAGCGACGTGGTCGTGTCGAAGGGCGTTGCGGCTCGTGTGGAAGCGCTCAAGGCCGCGCATCCGGACGTCGACCTCAAACTGATCGACACGTCCGTAACCTACACGGTCGGTATGTACGATGCGGCGATGGAGACGCTGTGGGAGGGCGCCGCCCTCGCCGTTCTGGTCGTTTTCCTATTCTTGCGCGATCTCAGGGCGACCGTGATCGCAGCGATCACGCTGCCGCTTTCGATCTTGCCGACATTCTGGGTCATGGACGCTCTGGGCTTTTCCCTGAACATGATAAGCCTGCTGGCTATCACGCTCAGCACCGGGATCCTGGTCGACGACGCGATCGTCGAGATCGAAAACATCGTGCGGCATATCCGCATGGGCAAATCGCCGTACCAGGCGGCGCTCGAAGCGGCAGATGAAATAGGCCTAGCCGTTATCGCAATCAGTCTGACCATCGTCGCCGTGTTCGTGCCGGCGAGCTTCATGGGATCGATTCCCGGCCAGTTCTTCAAGCAGTTCGGGATCACGGTCTCGGTGCAGGTGTTGTTTTCCTTGCTTTGCGCGCGGTTCATAACGCCCCTGCTCGCCGCCTATTTCCTCAAGCCGTACCAGCACGCGGAGAGGCCGGAGGGGTTCACGACCCGCCTCTACACCCGACTGGTCCGTTGGTCAGTACGCCATCGCTTCATTACCGTCGTCACCGGCCTGTTGCTGTTTGCCGCTTCCATCTACGGCCTGACGCTGCTGCCGTCCGGCTTCTTGCCGGCGTCTGATACCGCGCGGTCTCTGCTTTTCGTCGAGCTGCCGCCCGGCTCACAACTGGTCGATACCGAGGCGGCCACCGAGACGATCTACAAGCGCTTGCGCACGCGGCCGGAGGTGGAGAGCGTCTTCGTCGATGGCGGACGAACGCCGCCTGTCGGCACCGATATCCGCAAGGCCGCCCTGACCATCAATTATGTGCCGAAGGGCAAGCGGACACATTCTCAGAGTCAGCTCGAGACCATCATCAGCCGCGATCTCGCGGACATCCCGGATGTCCGGTACTGGTTCCTCGACGACAACGGAAAGCGCAACGTCACTTTCATCGTGAGCGGGGCGGACCCCGTCACCGTAGCAAACGTGGCCTCCGAGTTGGCCGCGCAAATGCGCCGCCTGCCGAGCGTTACCAACGTCATATCGACCGCCACCCTCAACCGTCCGGAGCTGCGCATCTATCCGCGCCGGGACTTGGCGGTGCGGCTGGGAGTGTCGACCGAAAGCCTGTCGGAGACGATTCGCGTAGCAACGATTGGGGATGTCGGACCTGCGTTGGCAAAATTCGACGCCGGCGATCGGGTTGTGCCGATCCGCGTTCTGCTCGAGGAGAATGCGCGAGCCGATCCGCAGGTACTGGAGCAGATCCGTGTCCCCTCTCCCCGTAGCGGGGGAGTGCCGCTCATGGCGCTTGCCGACATCAGGTTCGAGGACGGCCCGATCGGGATCAGCCGTTATGACCGCCAGCCGCAGGCCAGCGTGGAAGCCGATATCGTGGGCGGCGCCGCGCTCAGCGAAGTGTCGAAGGCGGTAAATGCACTCCCGGTGATGAAGAACCTCCCGCCCGGCGTCAAGGTCTCGGAAGGCGGCGATGCCGAGCTCCAGGCGGAGCTGTTCGAGGGCTTCGGCTCATCGATGCGCAATGGCCTGATGATGGTATACGCAGTGCTTGTGCTTTTGTTCGGTAGCTTGCTGCAACCACTGACCATTCTGTTTTCGCTGCCGCTGTCGATTGGCGGGGCGATCCTCGCGCTGATCGTGACGAATTTGCCGATGACCACTCCGGTCGTCATCGGCATGCTGATGCTACTGGGAATCGTCACCAAGAACGCGATCATGCTGGTCGACTTTGCCATTGAAGCCATTCAGAGAGGTGTCGATCGCGACACGGCCATCATCGAGGCCGGTCAGAAGCGCGCCCGCCCGATCGTAATGACGACGATTGCAATGGCAGCCGGCATGCTTCCAAGCGCGCTCGCATTCGGCGCCGGCGGCGAGCTGCGCTCGCCGATGGCGATCGCGGTCATCGGCGGGCTGCTCGTCTCTACGCTGCTGTCGCTGATTTTCGTGCCCGCTTTCTTCACCTTGATGGACGATCTTGGGCACCTGGGATTCCGTCTGGCCGGGCGTTTTATCGGAAAGGCGGACGAGCCGGCGCCGGCCGGCGCACCCAAAGCGGCCATCCCCGACGGCCACTCGTCGGCCGAGCGCTAGCACAGACCAGAACTCCGGTGCGCGCCATGAGAGCTTTTGCTCCGCTAATCATCCCCACCGCAGGAGTGACCTTCCTCATCGCGGCCACGGCGGCGCCCTGGTCGGCACGAGGCGAGACCAGTTCCCAGCCGGCTGCGCAAGTGGTCGCGGTCCGCGCGACGAACGCCTGCTTCTCGGCATCCATTCGCGTCACCGGCTTTCTCGTCGCACGGGAGGAGGCCGTGGTGACACTCGATGTGCCCGGGACGACCGTGGTCGAGGTATCGGTAAAAGAGGGGGACCGGGTGACGGCCGGTCAGACGCTCGCCCGTGTGAACCGTCCAGCTGCCCCGGGCCCGGGTGGCGGCTCTGCAACGAGCGCGACATTACGGGCGCCTGCCGCCGGCGTCATCACCCGAAGCACGGCTGTGGTGGGAGCCACGGCGTCCCCGATGTCGCCTGAGCCACTGTTTCGCATTGCGGTTGATAATGCGATCGAACTCGAAGCCGACGTGCCGAGCGTCCATGTGCCGGCGCTCGCGTCGGGTCAGAGCGCTCGCACGGAGATCGCCCCCGGCCGTGAGCTGTCCGGCCAGGTTCGCCTGGCCCCCGCTGCGATCGACCAGCGAACGCAACTGGGCCGGGCACGAATTGCGTTGGAGCGCGATCCTCAGCTGCGGCTCGGAATGTTCGCCCGCGCCACGATCGATGCGAAGCGAAGCTGCGGCGTATCGGTTCCCAGTTCGGCGGTGCGCTACCGCACCCAGGGCACGAGCGTGCAGGTCATACGCGACGACCTTATCGAGACGAGGATGGTTCAGGTCGGGCTTCAGTCCGATACCCACACCGAAATCGTGAGCGGCCTCAAAGAAGGTGAGATGATCGTCGCCAATGCAGGCACCTCGCTGCGGGACGGCGACAAGGTCACGCCGACCATCGTTGAGCCGGCCCGAATGGGGCAGCGCTGATGACGATCACCCCGCGCAGAAACTATGTTCTAGGGCTGGCTGTTTCGGCCGCCGTTGCACATCTTGGGTTCTCCTTGCCGGCATCCGCGGCGGAGGGCAACAGTGGCGGTGCATCGTCGGACCTCGCCGTCACGGTAGTGCCGGCCAAGCGCATGTGCTTCGCCGACACGCTGCAGGTGACCGGGGTGCTCGCTCCGAGGAACGAAATTCTGGTGCGGCCGGAGCGCGAGGGATTGCAGGTCTCCCAGGTGCTCGTCGAGCCCGGCGAGACCGTCACCTCCGGAAAAATTCTCGCGCGGCTCACGGCCGGCGAGGGACAAGAAGGTGGCACTGGGGTCGTTGTACGGGCGCCCTCGGCTGGCGTCGTCATGTCCGCATCCGCCGTCGTTGGTAGCGCGGCATCGGCACAGGCGGAGCCGCTCTTCCGTATCGCGGGACAGGGCGAGATGGAACTGCTGGCCGAGACACCGGTCAGGACTCTGGCCAGACTGGCCGTGGATCAATCCGCCAAAGTGGAGATCATCGGTGTCGGAGAATTGCCAGGCAAGGTGCGAGTATTCTCGGGAGCGATCAATCCGACGACCCAACTTGGCCAAGTGCGTATTTTCGTCGGCAGCGATTCGCGATTGCGCGCGGGTGCGTTCGGCCGCGCGACGGTCCAAATCGGGCAGCGCTGCGCCCCTGCCATTCCGCTCTCCGCAGTCCTCTACGGACCGGGCGGCGCGGTGGTTCAAGTGGTGCGCAGTGGTCAGGTCGAGACCCGACGGGTGCTCGTCGGCCTGCTTGCTGGGGGTCAGGCCGAGGTTCGTCAAGGCCTGGCCGAAGGCGAGACGGTGGTTGCGCGCGCGGGCGCATTCCTCCGGGACGGAGACCGCGTTCGAGCCGTCACCGCCACCGAAACTTCGGCTCGGCAATGAGGCGAGCCGAGCTGTCATCGCATTGACGTCGAACAGATTGCCCGGCGCGAAAACTGCAGGGTCGCAACACCTCGATAGGCAGCGAAGCGATCCTGGAGTGCAATAGGCCGGATCGTCTGATCACCTCGTCAGCACGGGCTTATGTGAGGCCCATCAATTTCCACAACGGTAAGCTGACAATGATCGCGGCCATCGTCCAGGCGGCATAGGCCAGCGCGAGGGGTACGACCTGGCGATACGTGAAGACTTTGCCGCCGGTGCCCGCATAGAGCGCCTGGTAGCAAGTGTTCTGGTACGGAAGGAAAAAGCCATTGCAAGCGATAACGGCCACCAGGCCAACGATGACGGGATGGACACCAGACACGCTGGCAACGGGAGCGAAGGCGATGGTGATGAGGGGGGCCGCCGCCTGCCACCGTACGAAGAAGCTGATCGCAAAGCAGAGCACGGCTAAGCCGACGACGAACGCGGCCGGCGCCGCCAGCAGGTCGCCACCTACGGCGCTGACCCGAGCGGTAATCCAGCGATCGAGGCCCGTGTGTGCGAATACCGCGGCGAGGCTGATGAGCACGCCGTACAGCAGCGCAAAGTTCCAGTTCACGGCCCGAAGCGTGTTCACGGTAACGACGCCTGCTGCCGCCAACACGCCCGTCGCCAGAACCGCGATCCAGGCGGGACCCACGCCGTGTAGAGGCTCCGTCATGAAGCCGACGAGCAGACCGATGCCAGCGCCGAGCGCGATCTTCTCGTCGCGCGACATTGGCCCGAGCAGAGCCCGTTGCAGCGCGAGTGAGGCTGCCCGCTTGTTTGACGGCTGCCGCTCCACCGCAGCGGGCCGATAGAGCCACAGGATGGACGCGAGTAACCCGCCGAAAAGAACGAGGTTGAGGGGCGCGCCATACAAGGTCCAGGTGATCCAGTTGACATCCCCTCGCGCCTGGGCCGGCAGCACGGCCAACACCATGACTGCTGTAGTCGAGCTGGTGAGAAACATCGCTGCCATTTGACCGAAGCCGACCAGAGCCGCCATGGCGAGTCCCACCGCGGCCTTGGATTGCGGACGGTAGCCCAGCGCCTCGACCAGGTCCTTGAGCATCGGCGCGATCATGATGACGCGGCTGACCGTATTCGGCACCGCTGGGCCCATCAACAGCCCAGCGAGCGACAGCGCCATTACCTCGCCCGGGAAGCCGCCCCGCATGCGGGCGATACTTTCGAGCGCGAATCGATAGAGCACGCCGGTCGAGGTGATGGCGGCAGCGATGATGAGCGCGGCGACGACGAAGACCCAATTCGCGCTGGCGAAACCGGTCAGAGCGACAACAGGTGTGGTGACGCCGAACGTTACCCAGGCACTCACTATTAGAAGTGCGAGCACGCCCTCTAACAGCGCATCGAGCGCGAGCGCGGGCAACGCCGCCAACAACACGACTAGCGCATGCCACGCAACCTCCGACAGTCCGGAGGGCGGCGGCAGTGTCCAGCCAAGCGCCAGAATGACCATGGCCGCCACTATGGCTATCGCGCCCCGCCCTGGGCGCCATCGCGGCCGCGTAAGCTCCACAGCGCTGCCGCGGGCTTGCGAATCCGTGTGAGCGACAGTCACGGCATCCACCTCATCCGGCTGACCCGGCGTAGCGGCCAGCCGGCGGCTAAGAGTGGCGGCGATCGAAAGGGCCACTCCCGGCTGCTCCCGCACGAGATCGAGGAACGAACTGCGGTCCAAGCGCAGAACCTCGCAGTCGGTCTCGGCCTTGATGGTAGCGGTCCTCGCGCTGTTGGTGAGAAGCGCCATTTCACCAAATGGTTCGCCGGCATGAAGGATCTTCACCAGCGTGTCAGCTGCAGGACTGACGCCAGTACGGTAGACGCCCACTGATCCCGTCGCGACAATATAGAAGGCATCCGCCGGTTCAGCTTGCCGGAAGACGATCGAACGCGACGGATAGAACAGCGGTTCTAAGTGGGCCGCGAGTTTGGCAAGCGTTACCCGCTCCAGTCCCGCGAACAGATCGACTTGACCAAGAAGACGCGCATAGCGCAGGTGATCGGTCTGCGGACCTTTTCCGGCGCCTTCCCTGGCCGGCTCCCCTTGTTCGGTCTGTGAGTGCTTATCCCGCACGACTGCCTCGATCCAATCACGGTCATGCCGGTTGGATGCTAGCTCTTATCCGATATCGCGCACAGCCTCGCCCAGGGCGCGGGAGCGGGATGTCCTCCCCCTCCAACCACGACATCACGACTAGAAATCACGGGCAGAAAAATCGGCCTCGCTTAACGCGGCATTTTGCCGGGCGGCGAGCTGGGGTGACCACACTGACGCGATCACGCCCCTGGCGATTCGCGGGAGAACCTGCCCAGCATGACGGCGATTTGCAGGTGCTCGTGTGAAAGCAGGACCGAACTAAGCTCCCCGCCCCTCCCCGAAATTCTTCTAATTTCCCACCGTCAGCCCTGTCTCGGGCCTATGTCACGCTCGCACAAATTATTTCTCGCGCCAGCGACCTTGACGCGCAGCCACAGGGACAGCCCAGAACCAGCTGACCCTGTGACGAGCGGAGCGGCTAGTAATAAAGCCTACCGCTGCGTAGACTTCTTCGAGTCAGCGTCGTATGCCGCCTGACATTTCGGACTGGCTTGGGACTTTTTCTTCTCCAGACACGCATGGATGCTGTCCATGCTGAACAGCGAAGCGCTGCACAGCTTCATTGCATCGCTCATGCAGGCGGAGCGCAATTCCGCTGACGGCTTGAACTCGGCGAACGCCGTGGTCGGCAGGGCCAGGACAGCGAGGCCAACGGCTGCAATCATTTTGTTGCGAAGCGTGTTCATGACTTCTCCTTTTGGTTCGACAGCGACGGATGCACCACGTTATGGCGCACGCACAGGAGAGCAGCCATGATCGCGGTCACAAAAAGCCGCTTTGCCTCGCCGGGCAGCACTTCCTTGAAAGGCAGTTCGCCCCGGTGGAGTGGCTTCCTGACCGCAGCGGGATCAGATTCGACGCTTTTGTGATCACCATCACACCCTGCCGATCTTTTTGTGATGGGCATCACATCGCACCGATCGCCTCAATGTTAATTTTTTGAAAACTGCCGTTCGGGTGGTCCGGCGATCGCCTTCTTCGGCCTAAGCCGGCAGCCCTCGATAACGAAGGGGAAGGCCTATGATTTCTGCAAAGGCGACCAGGGCCGCGGTCCTCTTATCGGCCATCGGGTTGGGCGCACTCTTGGGCTTGTCGCCGTCGGCGGCGCAAGACTCCAGAGCTGATGTTGCCTATGTCGCATTGGTAAACGGGCGGGTCATTGCCTCGGTTAGCGGAGCCCCGAGCCTGCTGGACACTACCGATGTCATTGGCGATCGGACCAGGCTGGACGTGGTGACCAACAGCGAGCTGCAGGTTTGCCACTACGGACTGCAGCGGTTTGTGACGATGCGCGGCCCCGCTCGCGCTATAATTTCAACAGGCGGCGTAACAGTTGAATCCGGGAAGGCAGCCGTTGTTTCCAAGGAAACTTGCGCTATACCCCAAGCCTCCAATTTCCAAGGTGGCTTGGTAACGCGCGGCGTCTCCTTAAACCGGTGACCCTAAAGCGCCGCGCGCTGCGACGTGGCCGGGCTCGGCCCGGCCACGAGCTCGACACGTTTTCACGTTGATCTTGCCCGCCCCGTCCGGCTTCCCCACCCCGACGGGAATGGAGGTCCCCCCATGCGCGCGTTCGTTCGCGCTGCCTTTGCAGCCGCGCTCGTTCTGCTGTTGTCCGTCCCCGCCATCGCCGCCGACAAGCGGTTCAAACGCGCCGATCTCGCCGACGCGGCGATCAAACTGGAAGCCCAGATCAAGGCCGAAGCGGGCCAGGTGACGAAACCCATTGCCGCGCTGCGGCGCGAGGTCGACGCCGCCTTCCAGCGCGGCGACGACCGCGGCGGGGTACAGATCCTCGGGCAGATCGTCGCGGTCGCGCCCGACCGTAGCGTAACGTGGCTGCGGCTCGCCAGAGACCTGCGGCAGCTCCGCCCCAGCGATTACCGCGAGAAGACCCTGCTGCTCGAGCGCGCCGCCGCCGCCGCCTACATCGCCTACCAGCGCTCCGGCAA
Source organism: uncultured Alphaproteobacteria bacterium (assembly GCA_965652015.1). Classification (GTDB taxonomy): domain Bacteria; phylum Pseudomonadota; class Alphaproteobacteria; order Rhizobiales; family Xanthobacteraceae; genus VAZQ01. Next base: position 5,194 of record CBFGVM010000001.1, on the reverse strand, counting down.
CTCCACCGAAGAGGCTGAGAGTTTGGCCGTGATCGCGCGCACCTATGTCGACCGCGAGCTATGGCGTCCGGCGCTCGATACGTTGCGCGTTTCGCTCGAGCTGAGTGAGGTCGCCCAGGTGCGCCAGCTATACGAGCGCCTGCGTGAGGATCACGGCTTCCGGCTGCTCGACTACACGATCGATTCGGATGCCGCCTCGCCGCGCGCCTGCTTCCAGTTCTCCGAGGATCTGCCGAGCAAGCGCACCGACTTCTCGCCGTTCGTCACCGTCGGCGGCCAGGACAAGCCCGCACTCTCGGTGCAAGAGCGGCAGCTCTGCGTCGAGGGGCTCAAGCATGGGGAGCGTTACGCCATCACGCTGCGTGCGGGCATTCCCTCGCAGGTGAATGAGACGCTGTCGAAATCCGCCGACTTCAACATCTATGTGCGCGATCGCAAGCCGCAGGTGCGCTTCACCGGCAAGGCTTACGTGCTGCCGCGCACCGGCCAGCGCGGCATTCCGGTGGTGAGTGTCAATACCGCGGCGGTGGCGCTCGAAATCTATCGCATCGGCGATCGCAATCTGCTCGACACGGTGATGGGAGGCGATTTCCAGAGCAGTCTTTACCGTTACGACCTCGAGCGCATTGCCGAAAAGCGCGGCTTCCAGGCCTGGAAAGGCGAAATGTCGGTCGAGAACGCGCTCAACACCGATGTCACCACCGCTTTTCCGGTTGGAGAGGCGATCGGCGCGTTATCGCCCGGCGTCTACGTGATGGTGGCGCAAGTCCCCGGCGCGCCCCAGGACGAATTCGGTGCGCTCGCGGCCCAGTGGTTCATCGTTTCCGATCTAGGTCTGACCGCGTTTTCCGGCAACGACGGCATCCACGCGTTCGCGCATTCGCTCGATACCACGCAGCCGAAGCGCGCGACCGGGGTGCGGCTGCTCTCGCGCGGCAACGAAGTCCTTGCGGACAAACGCACCGACGATAGCGGCCACGTGCACTTCGAGGCCAATCTGACGCGCGGCGAGGGCGCGCTCGCGCCGGCCATGCTGATCGCGAGCGACAGCGGCGGTGATTATGCCTTCTTGAGCCTGAAGACGCCGGCCTTCGATCTCACCGACCGCGGCGTCTCCGGCCGCGTGGTGCCGGGCGGTCTCGACGCTTTCGTCTATACCGAGCGCGGGGTTTACCGCTCCGGGGAAACGGTGCAGGTGACGACGCTCTTGCGCGACGGCCAGGGCGTGGCCACGCTCGATGTGCCGCTCACGCTCGTGGTCGAGCGGCCGGACGGTGTCGAATACCGCCGCGCCGTCGTTCCCGATCAAGGTTTGGGCGGGCGCGCGCTGTCGGTTGCGCTGGTGTCATCGGCCCCGACCGGCACATGGCGCGTGCGCGCCTTCGCCGATCCGAAGCGCCCGCCGGTTGGCGAGGCGACCTTCTTGGTCGAGGACTACGTGCCCGATCGGATCGAATTCGACCTGGCTTCCAAGGCTAAGGGTGTGTCCACGACGAGCGCGGCCGAGATCACGGTCGACGGGCGTTTTCTCTATGGCGCGCCGGCCGCCAAGCTCGAGCTCGAGGGCGAGGTGATCATCTCGCCGGCAAGCGAGCGGCCGGGCTTTGCCCGCTACCAGTTCGGGCTCGCCGACGAGGACGTCGACACCACGCGTCAGCCGCTCGAAAACCCGCCCGTTACCGACGCCAACGGCAAGGCGAGCTTTGCAGTGACGCTGGAAAAGCAACCGGAGGCGACGCGCCCGCTCGAGGCGCAAGTCGTCGTGCGGATGGCCGAGCCCGGCGGGCGGGCGGTCGAACGCAAGCTGACGCTGCCGGTGATTGCGGACGGGCCGATGATCGGGGTGAAGCCGCTGTTCTCCGGCCGCTCGCTCGGCGAGGGCGATACAGCGACCTTCGACGTGGTGTTCGCATCTCCCGATGGAACATCGCTTGCGCGCAACGGCCTGCGCTACGAGTTGCTCAAGGTCGAAACGAAATATCAGTGGTACCGCCGCGACGGGTCGTGGGACTTCGAGCCGGTCAAGACGACCAAGCGCGTCGCGGATGGACGGATCGACGTGGCCGCCGACAGGCCGGCGCGCATCTCGGTGCCGGTCGGATGGGGTCGCTATCGCCTCGAAGTGTCGACCGCCGATCGCAACGGGCCACTCACCTCGGTCGGCTTCGATGCCGGCTGGTACGCGGAGGCGAGCGCCGACACGCCGGATCTGCTCGAAATCGCCCTCGACAAGCCGGAATACGTTCCGGGCGAGAGCATGACGGTCGCGGTGACCGCGCGCACCGCCGGCAAGGTTACGCTCAACGTGATCGCCGACCGGCTGGTCTCCACGGTCACGCAGGACGTGGCCGCAGGCACGGCGCAGCTGCGCATCCCGGTCGGCAGCGACTGGGGCAGCGGAGCCTATGTGGTGGCAACGCTGCGGCGCCCGCTCGACAGCCGCGCTGAGCGCATGCCCGGGCGGGCCATCGGCGTGCAGTGGTTCTCAATCAATCGCAAAGCACGCACGCTTGCGCTCGATATGAATTTACCGACGCTGCTGCGTCCCAATAGCGCGCTGCGCATCCCGATCAAAGTCAATGGACTCAACCCGGGCGAGGAGGCGCGCATCGTCGTCGCCGCGGTCGACGTCGGCATCCTCAATCTGACCGGCTACAAGCCGCCGGCGCCCGACGACTATTATCTCGGCCAGCGGCGGCTCACCGCCGAGATCCGCGACCTCTACGGTCAGCTCATCGACGGCATGCAAGGTGCGCGGGGCCAGATCAGGACCGGCGGCGATGCCGCGGTCGAGCTGCAGGGCTCGCCGCCCACGCAGAAACCGCTGGCGCTCTACTCCGGCATCGTCAGCGTCAAGGGCGATGGCACCGCCGAAGTCGTGTTCGACATCCCCGATTTTGCCGGCACGGCGCGCGTGATGGCGGTCGCCTGGTCGAAGGACAAGGTCGGTCGGGCCGCCGGCGACGTCACCATACGGGATCCGGTGGTGCTCACGGCGACGCTGCCGCGCTTTCTTCTGCACGGCGATCGCGGCGCTATGCATCTCGATCTCGACAATGTCGAAGGGCAAGCCGGCGACTATCGATTGGAGGTGAGGAGCGAAGGCGTCGACGTCGTTGGCAGCGTGGCCCCGCAGATCCTCAAACTCAATGCCAGAGAGCGCAACTCGACCACCGTGCCGCTGTCGGCGCGCGGCGCCAGCAACGCCGCAGTGATCGTACGCGTCAGCGGGCCCGGCGCTTTTGTCCTGGAACGCAGTTACGAATTGCCGGTGCGGCCCGCGACGCAAATTCTTGCGCGCCGCACGGTCAAGCCGCTCGCCAAGGGCGAAAGCCTCACGCTCTCCAACGATCTGTTCGCCGACCTCGTGCCGGGGAGCGCAAGCGTCGCGCTCTCCGTCGGCGTTTCCAACGCGCTCGATGCGGCGGCGCTCCTGGCGGCGCTCGATCGTTATCCGTTCGGGTGCTCGGAGCAGATCACGAGCCGGGCGCTGCCGCTGCTCTACGTCAACGATCTCGCCAGCAGCGCCCATCTTGCGCTCGACAGCGCCGTCGAGCCGCGCATTCGCGAGTCGATCGTCCGGCTGCTTGCGCGTCAAGGCTCCAATGGCTCGTTCGGGCTGTGGTCCGCGGGCGGCGATGACGTCTGGCTCGACTCCTACGTCACCGATTTTCTGACGCGGGCGCGCGAGCGCGGCTTTGCCGTCCCCGACATCGGCTTCAAACTCGCGCTCGATCGGCTGCGCAATTTCGTCGCCAACGCCGAGGATTCCGTGAAGGACGGCGGGCGCAATCTCGCCTATGCGCTCTACGTGCTGGCGAGGAACGGCGCGGCGCCGGTCGGCGATCTGCGTTACTTCGCGGACACCAAGCTCGACGCGATTGCAACTCCGATCGCCAAGGCGCAGATCGCCGCGGCGCTCGGGATGCTCGGGGATCGCGCCCGCACCGAGCGCGTCTATGCCGCTGCGCTCGCGTCGATCGCGCCGCGGCCGGTGCTCGACTACGGCCGCAGCGACTATGGCTCGGTGCTGCGCGATGCGGCGGCGCTGGTGACGCTCGCCTCCGAAGGCGGCGCGCCGCGGCCGACCATCACCGGTGCGGTCGAGCGGGTCGAGGCCGCGCGTAACCTCACGCCGTACACCTCGACGCAAGAGAATGCGTGGATGGTGCTCGCGGCCCGCGCTTTGGCGAAGGACGCGCAGACAGTCACCCTCGACGTCGGCGGCGAGAGGACGCAAGGCGCGCTCAATCGCAACTTGCGTGCGAGCGACCTGCAACAGCCGCTCACGCTCACCAATGCCGGCGAAGGCCCCGTGCAGGCCGTCGTCACCGTGTCGGGTGCGCCGCTGGTGCCGGAGCCCGCCGCCGAGCGGGGCTTCAAGATCGAGCGCACCTATTACACGCTCGACGGCAAGCCCGCCGATGCGACCAAGGCCAAGCAGAACCAGCGCTTTGCCGTGGTGCTGAAAATGACCGAGCCGCAGCCGCAGTTCGGACGCCTCATCGTCGCCGATTACCTGCCCGCGGGTTTCGAGATCGACAATCCGCGGCTGGTCTCTTCCGGCGACACCGGCACCCTCGCCTGGATCGCGGATGCGCAGGAGCCGGTGAACGCGGAATTCCGCGATGACCGCTTCAGCGCGGCCTTCGAGCGCAAGAGCGGCGATCCGTCGGTGTTCACCGTCGCCTATGTGGTGCGCGCCGTCTCGCCCGGACGCTACGTGCACCCCCAGGCCTATGTGGAGGACATGTACCGGCCCGACCGCTTTGGCCGCACCGCCACGGGAACGATAGAGGTGACAGCGGCAAAATGAGTCCGCTTCCGTCGGCAAATCCTCCGATCCCAGCGCTGGCGATGGCGCGGGGGAGAGCAAACCCATCGCGCCTGCGGCGAGGGCTGCACGCGGGCCTGATCGCGGCGTCGACCGCGATCATCGCCGTCGTGTGCGCAGCCGTGTATTGGGTCTCCTCCCTCGGCCCGGCACCGCTAGGGGAAGGCGTTGCGTTTTCCGCCCTGGTGGTGGATCGCGATGGAAAGCTGCTGCGGCCTTACGCCACGCCGGAAGGGCGCTGGCGATTGCCGGCGACACGCGAGAACGTCGATCCGCGGTTTCTAGAGCTTCTGCTCGCCTACGAGGACAAGCACTTTAGCACCCATCACGGGGTCGATCCGCTCGCGCTCGGCCGCGCTT